>NZ_JBQFYA010000112.1:0-502 GCF_056541245.1 Ruegeria sp. AI3 | reverse complement strand
CCGGAAAACCGCGCCAGATCATTGCCGCCGATCGGTTGATTGAACTCAGTCATGCCCTTTTAATCCCATCCCGTTTGATCCCCGCCCCAGCCATAGCGGATGTATGGCTAACCAAAGGTTAAAACCTTACGTCCAACGTGATCCATCATCTTGCGTCAGTTTGCGTCGGCCAAAAAAGTGGATGATTTGTATCGCGAAAAGTCGGGATTTTGACAGTCTCGCAAGCCATATCACCTCGTCCACATGGTTTTCCGAGGCTTCAAGTGCCATACCTTTCCCCAGTCAGCCCAGAGGCTGCGCCTGTTCGACGATCCGCGCGAAAAACGATGCGCCCACAGGCGCGATCTCGTCGTTGAAGTTGTACTTCGGATGGTGCAGCCCCGCCGTCTCGCCCTGCCCCAGAAACAGATAGGCGCCGGGGCGGGCCTGCAGCATGTACGAAAAATCCTCGGCGCCCATATCCCGGCTCATGTTCTCGAAAACACGATCCTCACCGGACACC
>NZ_JBQFYA010000111.1:0-509 GCF_056541245.1 Ruegeria sp. AI3 | reverse complement strand
CGAGGTGGTTCCGAAGCCACTGAGGGAATCGAGCAGTTCATAGCCCCGGCTGCCGTTGGCGGGCAGGCCTTCGCTGGCCAGCGTCATGCGCAGTTCATCGCGCTGGCCGCCCGGCACATAAATGGAACCGCCGCGAATCTCATAAGGCACACCGCGCTGATCCAGCGCGCGCACGATGTCACCAGCAGCGCCGTTCTCCAGACCCGCATACAGCAGTGTCATCGACGGAGCAGTCACCAGCCGTGACATCGCCAAAACCCCTAAAAACACCAGCACGACCGCACCGGCAACGATGATTTGCTTACGCCTGTCCAAACTTGCCCAGACAGTTCCGATCTGCTGCACGCTCACCTCCGACTCGCCGACATTCTGTCCGACGCGCCCCCTGTTTGGACGATTGCCCTTAACAATCGGTTAGTTCTGCAGGGTTATCACTGGCAAAGATTAAATGGATGAGGACGTCATGACCGACTCAACTGCAGAACAAGCGGAAACACCTGACAAAAAAG
>NZ_JBQFYA010000110.1:0-509 GCF_056541245.1 Ruegeria sp. AI3 | reverse complement strand
GATTGGGCATGGGCTTGAAGGGGATTTCAATAGAAAGGGCAGTTCTGCTTTTGCAGGCCTGATGGGCCAGCAGATTGCATCCAAAGGTGTCACGGTTGTGGACGACGGCACCATTTCTGATCGGCGCGGGTCCATTACGGTTGATGATGAAGGGACACCCAGTTCGCGGACGGTCCTGATCGAGGATGGCATTCTGACAAAATATATGCAGGACCGCCAGAATGCCCGCCTGATGGGTGTCTCGCCCACAGGCAACGGGCGGCGACAAAGCTATGCCCACAAACCGATGCCGCGCATGACAAACACGGTAATGTTGGGTGGTGATTCTGATCCAGCTGCTCTGGTCGCAGACATCAAAGACGGCATCTGGGCCGTTGGTTTCGGTGGCGGGCAAGTCGACATCACAAACGGCAAGTTCGTGTTCTCCTGCACCGAGGCCTATCGGGTTGAGAACGGCAAAATCGGCGCGCCTGTAAAAGGCGCAACACTGATCGGAGATGGCCCATCGG
>NZ_JBQFYA010000109.1:0-514 GCF_056541245.1 Ruegeria sp. AI3 | reverse complement strand
ATCAGGCCCATTTGTCGACGCCTTCCTTAAGTTCCTTCACCCGCGCGACGATCTGATAGGTCACAACCCCCAGATTTCCGACCGCCAGTATCATGACCGCGGTGTGCAGGTAGTATTTCGGGAATGGCAACGAGACCATTTGCTGGAACGAGGTGCGCTGGATCAACTCCCACGCCGACCAGATGATGACGGCGAACAGAACGAAGGTTGCAACCAGTGCAAAGACATGCACCCAGCTGAGCAGGCGGCCATAATACTTGTCGACGAATTCCAACACGATATGGCTACCGACAGCCTGACACCGGATCGCACCGGCAAAACCCAGAAGGATCAGCAGATACCGCGCCGCTTCTTCGGTCCAGGCGATGGAGTCGTTCAGCACATAGCGGGTGAAGAACTGCAAGAAGACCACGCCGAACAGCAAACCGAACAGCGCCAGCAGACCATAATCTGCCACGGTGATACGATAGTTCCGAAAATGCGCGTCATCTTCGGCGGCAAGGGCGTCAAAATC
>NZ_JBQFYA010000108.1:0-516 GCF_056541245.1 Ruegeria sp. AI3 | reverse complement strand
TCGCGGGTCATGCCGAGCTGTCGCGCCGCACCTCGGTGCCGATTGCCGTCGGCGAGAGCATGTATTCGCTGAGCCAGTTCAAGGATTACCTGCAAGCGGGCGCGGCCAGCATCGTGCAGGTCGACGTCGCGCGGATCGGGGGGATCACCCCGTGGCTGAAAGTGGCGCATCTGGCCGAGGCGTATAACGTCATGGTCTGCCCGCATTTCCTGATGGAACTGCACTTGCCGCTGGTCTGTGCCGTACCCAACGCGAAATGGCTGGAATACATCCCGCAGCTTGACAGTGTGACCACGGACGCGATGCGCATCGAGGATGGCTTTGCCATTCCGTCAGACGTGCCCGGGCTTGGCATCGCGTGGGACTGGCAGGCGATCGAAGCCCAATCCTCGCCGATCACAATCAGTGAGGGCGCATGATGAAACGTATGGGTATGGTGATCGGCGTAAAACCCGAAAAACTGGACGAATACAAACGCCTGCACGCAGCCGTCTGGCCTGATGTGTTAGCGCAGAT
>NZ_JBQFYA010000107.1:0-516 GCF_056541245.1 Ruegeria sp. AI3 | reverse complement strand
CAGCGCCGCAACCAAAAGGTCGTCGAACGCGCCCCTGCCCCGTATCTGTCTGAAGAGCAACGCACAGAAATCTGCGAACTCGGCCGCAAGATTTGCGCTCATGTGAATTATGAATGCGCGGGCACCGTTGAATTCCTGATGGATATGGAAACGGGCAAATTCTATTTCATCGAAGTGAACCCGCGTGTGCAGGTTGAACACACGGTCACCGAAGAAGTCACCGGGATCGACATCGTTCAGGCGCAGATTCTGATCGCCGAGGGCAAGACGCTGGCCGAAGCCACTGGCGCCGCAAGCCAGGCCGATGTTCAGTTGAACGGCCACGCGTTGCAGACCCGGATCACGACCGAGGACCCCCAAAACAACTTCATCCCCGACTATGGCCGCATCACCGCCTACCGCGAAGCAACCGGTATGGGGATCCGGCTGGATGGTGGTACGGCCTATTCGGGCGGGGTGATCACGCGGTTTTACGACTCTTTGCTGACCAAGGTGACCGCCTGGGCTCCGACACCG
>NZ_JBQFYA010000106.1:0-517 GCF_056541245.1 Ruegeria sp. AI3 | reverse complement strand
ATCGCCGATGATCACCGATTTGCCACCACCCAGCCCAAGCCCGGCCATGACATTCTTGGCCGTCATACCACGCGCGAGGCGCAACACGTCCTCGCGCGCAGCTTCCCGGCTTTCGTAAGCCCACATTCGGCAGCCACCCGCCGCCGGGCCGAAAACCGTTGAATGCAGACAGATGTAAGCCTGTAACCCGTGGCTGGCTTCCTCGGCAAATATCAGGCGTTCGTACCCGGGCGGTGGGGTTTCTTCCGTGATGATCAGGGGCATGATTTCACCATTCGTTTGTATGGCAGGGGTGTCGTCGTTTCGATCCGTCAGGATCATCACGTCCAGCCTATGGTCCTGCGCTGGGTTGAAAAACCGCTTTAGCAAGATAATCTGAAGGAAACAGAGTGGTTTCTGCTACAAAACAAAGGATACATAGTGCCTTACACTACTGATCAGGCGGATCGAGAGATTCTTCGTGCGTTACAAGAGGACGGACGTATGTCATTGGTCCAACTGTCCGAACGCATCGGAT
>NZ_JBQFYA010000105.1:0-518 GCF_056541245.1 Ruegeria sp. AI3 | reverse complement strand
CGCGACAAGACGTAGGCGCAAAGCCCCGATGCCGGAAGCGCCGGTCTCTGCCTTATCCAGGACCTCGGACCAGGCCTTGATCGTATCCCCCGCGAAACACGGGTTGGCATGTGCACCGCCATTCAGACCCACAATCATCTGTGCATTTGCAAGACCGTTGAAGGATAACGCGCGGGCCATCGAAATCACATGCCCCCCATAGATCAGGCGGCCGTCCGGGCGGAACGTCAGATCAAAATGCACCTTGGCGGTGTTTTGCCACAGGCGCGTGGCCAGCATATGCTCGGCTTCTTCCACGGTTACGCCGTCGACATGATCGATGGTCTCCCCAACGGCGTAGTCACCCCAGCGATGCGTCTCGCCTGATTGTCCAAAGTCATACGCGGTGAAATCCAGGCCTTGCGGTATCAGCAGATCGTCAGCATTCAACGCCTTTTTCAGGTCGGGCACAACGGCCTCTGGCGCTGGAACATCGAGGTTCGATTTGCGCACCATCACCCAGCGGACATATTCGATGA
>NZ_JBQFYA010000104.1:0-529 GCF_056541245.1 Ruegeria sp. AI3 | reverse complement strand
GGGGATGATCGGATAGGTCATCGCGGCGGCAAATTTTTCGCAATCGACTTCTGCCACATGCGCCAGCGGTCGATAGACGAACAGATCACCTTCTTCATTCAGCAGCTTGGGCGGCATCGTCGCAAGACGCCCGCCGTGGAACAAGTTCATCAAAAACGTTTCAAGGATGTCGTCTCGGTGGTGCCCCAGTACAACAGCCGAGCAGCCTTCTTCGCGCGCAACACGATACAGGTTGCCGCGCCGAAGACGGGAACATAGGGCGCAATACGTCCGACCCTGCGGGACCTTGTCCATCACAATCGAATAAGTGTCCTGGTATTCAATCCGATGCGGTACACCCATGCGCTCTAAAAATTCCGGCAGGACGGTGGCGGGAAAGCCCGGCTGCCCCTGATCCAGATTGCAGGCCAGCAAATCGACAGGCAACAGACCACGCCATTTCAGCTCATGAAGAACCGCCAGCAGGGTATAACTGTCTTTGCCACCCGACAGGCAGACCAGCCAACGCGGCGGCGTGCCCTCTTTGTTA
>NZ_JBQFYA010000103.1:0-529 GCF_056541245.1 Ruegeria sp. AI3 | reverse complement strand
ACAACAAAAGCAGCGGGACCGAAGTCCAGCCCCAATCGGCGCCAACATCCAAACCGTAAAGCAGAAGCAAGACGCCAAAGGACAAAAGACCCATGCCCGCGAAGTCTATGTGCTCGCCCTGTTTATGCTTGGTTTCGCGTTCCATTAACAACACGGTGGTCGCCATTGAGACGCAGGACAGCACCACATTGACGAGAAAGAAGTAGCGCCATTCTCCCAGACCAACGGCGAGGCCGCTGATCATGGGGCCGAAAACATTCCCGGTGGTGACGCCTGCCAAAATCATGTCCATAACAAGAGCGCGATGTTCCTCACGCCCGACTTTCGTTGCCCCCAACGCCAGAGTGCACGGCCAGACGCATCCGGCTCCTATGCCCTGCAAAGCACGGGCGCCGATCAGGTAATCAAGACCGGGCGCCACAAAACACAAAACGGATGAAAACAAGAAGATCGATAGCCCAATGATCATAATCTTGCGGTGCCCGTACATGTCACCAAGGCGCCCGCCAGCAACCATCGTCATGGCAAA
>NZ_JBQFYA010000102.1:0-529 GCF_056541245.1 Ruegeria sp. AI3 | reverse complement strand
GTCGCGGCACGCCCCGATAGCGGCTATATCGTTGACAGCCTTGGATGGGTCCTGTTCCGCCTTGGGCGTTATGACGAAGCGGTCGAGCATATGGAACGCGCTGTTGAACTGATGCCGGTTGATCCGGTGGTCAACGACCATCTGGGGGATGTCTATTGGGCCGTTGGACGCGGGCGCGAGGCCGAGTTCCAATGGAAACGAGCGCTTTCGTTTGTGGATCCCGAAGACACTGACGGAGAGGCCGACCCCGAACGCATACGTCGAAAACTGGATATCGGTCTGGACGCTGTTCTGGCCGAGGAAGGTGCCGAACCGCTGAAGGTTGCCAATGGCAACTAAGGCCTTCGCGCCGGCCAAGATCAATCTGACACTGCATGTAACCGGCCAGCGCGCGGATGGTTATCACCTGCTGGATTCTCTGGTTGTGTTTGCGGATGTCGGAGATCAGTTGGAATTCACCGCAGGTCAGATACTCTCAATCGACGTCGGGGGCGAGCATGCGGATGGTGTACCAAAAGACAGCCGAAAC
>NZ_JBQFYA010000101.1:0-537 GCF_056541245.1 Ruegeria sp. AI3 | reverse complement strand
TCCCCATTCTCGTGGCTGCATTTGCCGCCTACGCGCTGGCGTGGATGGATTTTCCGGGACGGGCGCTGCTGATTGCTGCGGTCGTCGGCCTGTTGGTTGTGCCGCTGCAATTAGCGCTGATTCCTCTTCTTAAGTTCCATCTGAACATCGGAATCGGAAAGGGGTATCTGGGTGTTTGGATGGCGCATACCGGATTCGGGATGCCCCTGGCCATCTACCTGTTGCGCAACTACATGGCCGGATTGCCGCGCGACCTGATCGAGAATGCGCGCGTCGATGGCGCGACAGAGTTTCAGATCTTCACCAAGCTGATCCTGCCGCTCAGCTTTCCGGCGCTGGCATCGTTTGCGATCTTCCAGTTCCTTTGGACGTGGAATGACCTGCTGGTTGCCAAGGTGTTCCTGATCGACGCATCGGGCCAGACCACCGTGATGACCAACCGCATCGTCGAACTACTGGGCACACGCGGAGGCAACTGGGAAATCCTTGCCACGGCGGCCTTCGTTTCGATCGCTGTGCCGTTGGCCGTCTTCTTCG
>NZ_JBQFYA010000100.1:0-539 GCF_056541245.1 Ruegeria sp. AI3 | reverse complement strand
CTTTGATCGCCTCCTGCCACGGCCACAGAGACAGCGGATAATAGGACAAGGGACGGTAATCGGCGTTCAAAACCAATGCCGGATGATGCTTGAGCGCACCTGGCTCCCTGACAAATTCGGTCCTGAAATCTCCGTCCATACCTGAATAGCTCCTCGCTCTCAGCTGCCCGTTTGTGACACCAGAGCGGAGAGCACCCGCCCCGGCCTTATGGTGACTATATATCGTGGTAAATCCCTGACAAGCCCTGAGTTTCCACTATATGTCGCTGATTGGGTACGCCGAATCCGTAACAGGCGCATGACAGTTATCCACAGGTTGCATCCGCTGTGTCGCCCGCGCTATGGCGGGCGTATGTCGTGGTTCATTCGCTTCAACAAACCGTTTGATGTTCTGCCGCAATTCACCGACCGGTCACATACCGAGTCGCCGCGCAGCACACTGTCGGACTTCATCGACCTGCCGGGCGTGTACCCGGCGGGACGGTTGGATCGGGACAGTGAAGGTCTGATGCTGCTAACCGACACTGGGCGTTTGCAGG
>NZ_JBQFYA010000099.1:0-543 GCF_056541245.1 Ruegeria sp. AI3 | reverse complement strand
AAGATCCGCGTGAGAGCGCCAGAAGCAGTATAGACCCACCAGCGCCGCCGCTCCTCCCAACAAGAATTGACCTGGTAGGGCTGAATAGGCCGCAAAATCAAACAACGGTGTCGCCAGTGCGATCAGCGGCAGGAATATCATCCCAACGGCCACTGACGCGGTCAGCAGCCGCTCACGCCGTGCATCCCGCTCCTGCTGCACTTGAAGGGGCACAGAGTCCGTAAGGTAAATGCGAATAGTGTACCAGGCCGCCACAAGCCCGATGACGACCACCGTCTCATACGGAGCGCCGCGCCAAATCGCTGCGATGGTGACCATAATCAAGATGGCATATGGGATGAGTTTACCGACCATATTCGTCCTCTTTCTCGGGTTGGGAGAAGCTGGCGATCTTTCTGCTGGCCGATTATGCAAATGTAGGTCAGGTGCGAGGCGCTCTCAACTGTTTCGACCCAAAGGAGGCGGGCGTCCTGTCGCAGGTCGAGATCGAAACACATGTGGGAGGGTTCCTTGTCAAAACACGGCTCACCCCCGCGAACTGGC
>NZ_JBQFYA010000098.1:0-544 GCF_056541245.1 Ruegeria sp. AI3 | reverse complement strand
TTTTCAACGCGACCTGCGATGGTGGGCGGGATCCCAACCTGCTCAGCCTCAGTCCGGCCACTGCCCTGCGCGAAACCAGCCGGCAATTCGTCGGTATTCTCGGAAAAAAGCAGAAAGTAAGCCGCGCCGCCGATCAAAAGAGCTGCGGCGATAACGCCGGTTGTTATCCTGTTTTTCATGAAGCGACTCCGCGTCCGTGCCTGACGAGTCAAAACCTATTGGGTACCCTGAGGTCGCACCTTGCTCTGAATCAAATTGAAGGCTGACCCCAGCAAAGGAAACAGCGAAAAAGAAACTGGATTTTTCAAACGAGACTTGGGCAGATTTCTGATTGGCTTGCCAAATGCGGCTGCCCTCAAAATGGCCGAACCCCGTCGTCGATTAAGGCAAAAAACACTCCGTTTGGGTCTTTTAGCACAGTGTAAGCCTCCTCTGGCGCCTGAACGGGGCCGCGGCTAACCAAGCATGCTCCCAACGGTTCAGCGGCGGCGCGCGCGTTGTCCGGATTTCCGACCCGAAGCGCAGGTGCCCATATCGCATTGCA
>NZ_JBQFYA010000097.1:0-546 GCF_056541245.1 Ruegeria sp. AI3 | reverse complement strand
TCTTCATCCACCGCGATACCGGGAATGCCAATCAGGGTGTGGGCGGGAACAAGGATTTCGCTGGCATCGAACATGCGCACTGCGATGGCCGAGCGCACAAGCATCCTGTGCTGCGGGGAGACCAGCAAATCTCGCCGAGGAAGACCGCTGCCCAGACTTCCGGCTGCGATCCGGATCGGGCGCAGTCTTGGCTTGCCAGCCAGATCACGAGAATTTAAAGACCGCGCGCCAATCCAGCGTATGCGCTGCGGGCCATGGTCTTGGGTCAGAACCTCATCCCCGGCACAAAGGGTTTCGATTTCAACATCACCGTCAGGTGTCGCGATAAGCGTTCCGGAGGAAAAACAGGGAACGTCAACAATGGCATCGGGGTCGGTCGTGTCCGGTGCGTTGCTCGGTGTAACGTTGACGATATTCATCGAATACGTCACCCCGGGATCCAGCGGCTCTGAGGTTATGTAGCCTGCAGGGGTTCCTTCAACCTCGACGCGGTACACAGTGATCGTACCACCGCTCGGGTTTGTCAGAATGTAGGATTCTTCCAGA
>NZ_JBQFYA010000096.1:0-548 GCF_056541245.1 Ruegeria sp. AI3 | reverse complement strand
ATCGTGGCAGAAGAGATCCCAACACCCCCCTCGGCCAACTTACCAGCCCATCCCTCGGACCCAAAGAGCGCCGTTTCGGTCTGGGCGGTGTTCAGAACCACACTGACCAGGATCTCCACCCTCGGCGCACTTTCTACCGTCAGCGCCACGCCACCCGCGGCGCGCAAAGCCCTGACCGCATCCGGTCGCGGATCAAAGCCCAGCACCTCATGGCCAGCCCGCAGACACGATAACGCCATGCCCATCCCCATAGAGCCCAGACCAAGAACCGCAATCACCGCCATATCTATCTCTCCACTAGTAGTTCGACCGGCCCAAGTGCAATCATCGGCACGTAGGTGATCAGCATCAGGCACCCAAAGACGACCAGCACAAACCAGATGAGCTGCGGAATGATCCGCTCCACCGGGATACCAGCCACCGCACAGGCCGCGAAGAGGTTCACGCCCAGTGGCGGAGTGATCATCCCCAGGGCTAGGTTCACCACCACGATCAGCCCGAAATGCACCGGATCTACGCCATATGCGATGGCAATGGGCGCAAGGATC
>NZ_JBQFYA010000095.1:0-550 GCF_056541245.1 Ruegeria sp. AI3 | reverse complement strand
AACCACTCTATGTCCAGATCGCGGAAGCGATCAGACATGATGTAGAAACAGGTGTGCTTGATGCAGGTGACAGGCTTCCGCCTCAACGCAGCGTCGCCAAGCTTGTTGGCTTGGATTTCACAACCGTGTCTCGCGGATACTCTGAAGCCGCAAAGCGAGGGTACATCGATACATTTGTTGGGCGAGGGTCGTTTATCCGAAAGCATGAAGAAACATCAGAAAAAGCAGACCCACGTCGCGCGCTGGAAGAAGACCCGAACATGAACATGCCCCCGGAGCCCGATGATCCGGCTCTGGTGGCCCGGATGGAACAAGGCCTCACACATGTTGCTGCGAACCTCGTTCCTCTGCTTCGCTACCAATCCATTATCGGGAGCCTGCAGGACCGGGAGACCGCAGCACGCTGGATGAATATCAATGGTATCGACGTTACAGCAGACCAATTGGCAATCACGCCTGGCGCACATGCCAGTTTGCTGTCGATCCTTACGCTGCTCACCAAGCCCGGAGACACCGTGATCTGTGAGCGCGTGACCTATCCCGGTATTCG
>NZ_JBQFYA010000094.1:0-551 GCF_056541245.1 Ruegeria sp. AI3 | reverse complement strand
CCCACCCGGCCAGCGCCGGTTCGGACAGCACGGCCTCAATCACGTCCAGAGACAGCGATAGCCGATCTGCTTCTTCTGCATCCACGTTCAGGCCCATTCCCGCAGCCTTGGCCAGCAACGCCAGAGCCCGCAGACGCGGGACCAGCTCGTCCATCACACGCGCTTCCTGCGCCAGTTCATAGCGTGGATGCAGGGCCGATAGTTTTACGGATACACCGGGGTTGGCGCGGATATCGTCATGGGTGCAGGCCTCGGCAATGGCCGCAATTGCCCGTGAGTGGGACAGGTGATAGCGCGCAGCGTCCGCTTCGGTCCGGGCGGCCTCTCCCAGCATGTCGTAAGAATAGGTGTAACCCTTGGCTTCCATGGCGCTGGCGCGGTCCATTGCGGATTGAATGGTTTCACCCAGGACAAACTGGCGCCCCATTTCTTTCATCGCGCGACCAACCGCGGTGCGAATCACAGGTTCACCCAATCGCTTTATCGCGCCGCGCAAAGCGCCGACCGGTGACGAGTCTCCGTCATCCAAAACCTTGCCCGTCAGCATCAAG
>NZ_JBQFYA010000093.1:0-562 GCF_056541245.1 Ruegeria sp. AI3 | reverse complement strand
CTTGCTCGGTGATGATAGCGCCACCGAAAATGGCCGGGATACCCAGCGCGATCACCGTGACCACAGGGATCATCGAGTTGCGCAGGACGTGGACCATGACCACCGTGTACTCGCTCAGGCCCTTAGCCCGGGCCGTACGAACGTAGTCTTGATTGAGATTATCCAGCATCGAGGCGCGCATGAAGCGGCTGAGCTGCGCGGTGATCTGCAGCGCCAGAACCATAACCGGCATGATCATCTGCTGAAGCTGTACAACAAAGCTGTCCCAACTGTTCACGACAAGTGTCGTGTCATAGATCGAGGGGAACCAGCCGAGTTGCACCGAAAAGATCACGATCACCAATACGCCCGAGAAGAAGGGCGGGACCGAGAAGCCGACCATCGACACAAAAGTGCCCATCTGGTCGAACCAGGAATACTGGCGGTAGGCCGAATAGATGCCGATGGGCAGGGCGATCAGGATGGCGACCACATAGGCAGTGCCGACAACCCACAGGGTCTGTGGGATACGCTGAACGACGATGTCCATAACGGGCGAACGGGTCTGCCACGAGATCACGCG
>NZ_JBQFYA010000092.1:0-564 GCF_056541245.1 Ruegeria sp. AI3 | reverse complement strand
CGCGCCAGCGTCAGGGCCAAACCGCCCCACCCGCATCCGATGTCGACAACAGTCATGTTGGGTTCCAAGTACAGTTTGCGCGCGATATGGGCCTTTTTGGCGTTTTGGGCCTGTTCCAGCGACACATGTGGTGTTTCGAAGTAAGCGCAGCTGTACTGCATGTCCTGATCCAGCATCAGGTTATAAAAGGCGTCGGAAAGATCGTAGTGATGTGCTACGTTTCGCCGGGACAGATTGCCGGAATTACGCTGTGTGATGGGGCGCAAAAGGTAAGCAAAACTCTCTTGCACGCGCTGAAGGACCGGCAGCCGCCCTTGGGCTGCATTTCGAATCGCGACCCGCATGGCGTTTTCGAGCGACCCGTCATCCACCGCCAATGCGCCATCCATGTAGCCTTCGCCAAATCCCAGTTCCGGATTGCGCACGAGTTTCGGCAACAGGGCGGCGTCACGAATGGAAATATGCGCCGATGGAGCCGTTCCATCGCCATAAATCTGGTGTGTCCCGTCCGAGTACGTCACATGCAGCGTCCCTTGCACAATAAACCGCTGCATTATGCGATCG
>NZ_JBQFYA010000091.1:0-568 GCF_056541245.1 Ruegeria sp. AI3 | reverse complement strand
GACGCCAATTCTTCGCGCAGATCAGGCTCGGCATCTTCAAAAGGCACATTATTGGCTGCCAGCGATCCGTTGATGCGGAACAGGGCCGGGCCAAACACGGACGGTAGGGGACCGACGACGGTATCCAGATCGGCGGCAAAGACCGCATCGGCTGCGTCGCCCAGATCTTCGCGCGTTACATCGCCGAGATCGATATCGCTCAGTTCAAGCTCGCGGTCGCGGACGAGTTGCTCAAAGGTTGTGCCGCCGACTTCCAGTTGGGCCTTGGCGTCATTGGCTGCTGCTGCGTCAGAGAAGTTCAACCGTTCGACCAGACGGCGTTCGGGCTGCTGGTACTGAGCCGACCGCTCATCATACAGGCGGCGCAGCGAGTCTTCGTCCACCTCAATACCGTCCAGCAACATGTCCGGGGACAGAATGGCATAGGTCAGGCGCTTGGTTCGGGGCAGGGTGAAGAGGTCGGTGTTTTCATCATAATAAGCTTGGATCTGCGCGTCGGTTGGGTCCGCAATTGGGTCGGTCAGCGCGTCGACGCCAACGGTAGCGACGGTAAAGCTGCGTCGGGCGC
>NZ_JBQFYA010000090.1:0-574 GCF_056541245.1 Ruegeria sp. AI3 | reverse complement strand
CTGGACCGTCAATTGATCGAATTGTTGGTAACGCGCGCGGGCTATATCGACCGCGCGTCTCAGCTGAAACCCGGCGAGGGGCTGCCTGCCCGTATCCCGGATCGTGTCGAAGAGGTGGTGCAGCGCGTGCGCAAGAGCTCGGATGAATTGGGCATGGATCCCGATCTTGCAGAAAAGCTCTGGCGCATTTTGATTGACTGGTCGATTGCGCGTGAAGAGCGTGTGCTCGGCGCTGACTAGAGCGAAGAGGCGCCTTGTGCGCCCGATCCGTTTTGGAAGAGGGGATTGAAGAATGGTAGCCCAGGTTATTGACGGTAAAGCCTTTGCCGCAAAAGTACGTGCACAGGTGGCCGATCAGGTCGCAAAGCTGAAGGAAGAAAACGGGATCACACCCGGCCTGGCCGTGGTGCTGGTGGGCGAGGATCCGGCCAGCCAGGTCTATGTGCGTTCAAAAGGCAAGCAGACCGTCGAGGTCGGCATGAACTCATATGAGCACAAATTGGATGTGGACACCTCGGAAGAGGATTTGCTGGCCCTGGTTGACAAGTTGAACAATGATCCGGCAGTTCATGGC
>NZ_JBQFYA010000089.1:0-577 GCF_056541245.1 Ruegeria sp. AI3 | reverse complement strand
AATACTCGTCAACGTCTTCTAGAGACCAACTTTTTAGCTTCAAACCGTCTGGTGTGTAGATTTGGTCAGGATCAATCTCCAAGCCAAAATCGTTGTAGGCTTTGTCGACAATCGCACAGGTCGTTCGCATGTGCATCTTGCACGTGGTTAAAACATCTGTTTCAGGGACAAATTTACAACGTCCCGGCTCGGGTTCACCAAACCAGAACTCGACGCCTGTTTCCGAGGGGAAACCGCCAACTATATGGTTGAAACCGATCTTCTGATCGTCCGTTCTGCATTCATGAAAAAAACGTGCAATAGGACTACTCCGAAGCTCGGCTTGGATATCAGCGTACCAATTTTCAAACCCATCTACGCCCTTCATGCTTGCCTGCATAGCAAACGTTACACTGCGAACAGACGAGACAAACGCGCTGAAGAAACAACGCATGGCAAAAAGCTCATTTTTGCTGTTTTCCATTTGTTCAATAAAAAACTGAGCTTCAAAGAGTTTATTATCGACGTGATCAAGTGTTCTCATGGCGAAAAAGCCCCGCAGCTATAATGGCGGGGCTTCCATTTCTATCTCGCAAAC
>NZ_JBQFYA010000088.1:0-578 GCF_056541245.1 Ruegeria sp. AI3 | reverse complement strand
GCCGAAGGCTATCCCGGCCGTCGCTACTATGGCGGCTGCCAGTTCGTCGATATCGCCGAAAACCTGGCCATCGACCGCGCGAAAGAGCTGTTTGGTTGCGGCTTTGCCAACGTGCAGCCGAACTCGGGCAGCCAGGCCAACCAAGGTGTGTTCCAGGCGCTGATCCAGCCCGGTGACACCATTCTGGGCATGAGCCTCGACGCCGGTGGTCACCTGACCCACGGCGCGCGCCCGAACCAATCGGGCAAGTGGTTCAACGCCGTGCAATACGGTGTCCGCAAAGAAGACAACATGCTCGACTACGATCAGGTCGAGGCGCTGGCGAAAGAGCATAACCCCAAGCTGATCATCGCAGGTGGCTCGGCCATCCCGCGTCAGATCGACTTTGCCCGCATGCGCGAGATCGCCGACATGGTCGGGGCCTACCTGCACGTGGACATGGCGCATTTCGCCGGTCTGGTGGCCGCAGGCGAGCATCCCAGCCCCTTCCCGCACGCCCATGTAGCGACCACGACAACCCACAAGACCCTGCGTGGACCTCGTGGTGGTATGATCCTGACCAATGATGAAGATATCGC
>NZ_JBQFYA010000087.1:0-590 GCF_056541245.1 Ruegeria sp. AI3 | reverse complement strand
GGGCCGCCGGACACCGTGGCCTCGGCCGAGAATTCCAGTGCGTCTCCCGCATCAGTCCCCGCGAAATCCGAAGCGGGGACGGTTACGGACCAAGTTCCATCCGCCGCGACAATGGCCGTCCCGACCGATACGCTGTTGAGCGTGATGTCGACGGATTGACCTGCGTTGAGTCCGATCGAAGTTCCGCTGATGAGGACGCCTGTGCTTTGCGCCTCGGACAGCGAGACCGCGCCGTTTGTGCCTATGGCATTCAAGCTCAGGGTGGGTCTGAAATCCGTGATGATCGAGGTTGTGGCGGCCGTCGCTGCGTTTCCGGCTGCATCGTCAACCGTGCCTGAGACCGCAAAACTTGTGCCATCCGCAAGCGCCGCGAGGTCTGCAGAAGGCACCGTCGCGGACCATGCGCCACCCGATGCGGTCCCGGTGTAGGTTTGCCCATTCAAGGTCACCGACACGGTCTGACCGTCCTCGGCTATGGTCGTACCGGTCACGTTCAGATCGCTTCCCCGCTCGACAACATCCAGAACCGCACCGACCGACAAAGGGCTGATCACAATTGTTGGCGCGGTGAAGTCCGTCGTGAACGTGGT
>NZ_JBQFYA010000086.1:0-594 GCF_056541245.1 Ruegeria sp. AI3 | reverse complement strand
GATCGGCGGCGTTCAGGAGAACGTCGTTCAGGTTGGTTTCGTCAATGACGTTCACCTCCTGAAAGGTGCGTTCAACCTTTTCCTCTTCGCTTTCCTTGGCGCAGGCCGCCAGAACCAGCCCGCTCAGAATGATAGACGGAATCAAGAATTGCTGGCGCATTTTTGCGTCCTTTACTGCTCTTGCCTCGTTTACTGGATTTTACGCAGCGCGAATTGCCCGTCGCCAAGCTGCTCCAGCTCATATTCTTGTTCTTGGGGCGTATTATTAACAGGATTTTCCATTTTTGCGAGTGCTAACCGCAGATTGTCGCGGATTGCGTCACTTTCGCCATTGTCGAGCGCAAAGGCGCGCTGAAAGACTTGGGCCGCCTCGGGGTACTCCTGTTGCTCCATCAAAAGGACGCCAAGATTGTTCCACGCAACCGGCCAATCGGGGTCATCTTCGACAGCGCGGCGCAGCAGGGTTTCTGCTTGGCCCAGGCGCTTCAGTCCCAGATTGGCCGTGCCCATCGACGTTAGAATTTGAGTTGTCATGCCTTGATCCAGGGCGGCGCGGGTGAATGTGCTCAGGGCCAGTTCATACTCACCCGCGGC
>NZ_JBQFYA010000085.1:0-600 GCF_056541245.1 Ruegeria sp. AI3 | reverse complement strand
CTCCTGACCGTCCAGCAGCGCAATCCCCGCACGGACACCTGCAGCACCCTGTTCAGGCCCGTATTCTGCGGAAATGGAGGCAAAACCGTCATTGATCCACTGACCGAAGAAGCCGTTGTTGCCTTCGCCCGAAATCGGCGGGATCGCCGCACCGAACTCTTTGAACACATCGACACAAGCGCGCGTCATGTCCGCACCGGATGACCAAATGCCATCGACGGACGGGTTGCTCAGGAAGAAGGTTTCGCAAACCCGCTTGCCGTTGTCGTACTGCCATGCGCCCACGTCCTCGGCGACGATGCTGATGTCGGTGCCTTCAAGGGCTTCCAGCAGACCTTCGTAGCGGTTGATGTCTTCGGGATGGCCCGGCAGTCCGCGCAGAACCCAGATGTCACCTTGCCCACCAAGCTCGTCGACCAGGAATTCACCCATCACGCGGCCAAAGTTCTGGGCGCCGCCCTGAATTTCCAGTGTGAAGGCATCGGTTTCCGTAAGCCCCGTGTGCACGATGACCGGAATGCCTGCAGCCACAGCCGCCTCGATGCCTGCGTCAGCGGACGTGGGCGTCAGCGGCGTGACGATTAGCAAATCAACTTCTTG
>NZ_JBQFYA010000084.1:0-605 GCF_056541245.1 Ruegeria sp. AI3 | reverse complement strand
CGATCTGGCGGCAGATGACCAAGTTCTGGGGCACCCTTTTCGGGATCAACTTTGTCCTCGGCGTGGCCACCGGAATCACCATGGAATTCCAGTTTGGCATGAACTGGAGCTACTATAGCCACTATGTCGGTGACATCTTTGGTGCCCCGCTGGCGATCGAAGGGCTGATGGCCTTCTTCCTCGAGGCGACCTTTGTCGGATTGTTCTTCTTTGGCTGGGACAAGCTGAGCCGTGTGCAACACCTTGTCGTTGCATGGCTCGTCGCCCTTGGGTCGAACTTTTCGGCCCTTTGGATTTTGATCGCAAACGGTTGGATGCAGAACCCGGTCGGCGCCGAATTCAATCCCGATACGATGCGCATGGAGATGACCTCGTTCTTCGACGTGCTCTTCAACGAGGTGGCACAAGCAAAATTCGTTCATACGGTTTCTGCGGGATATGTAACGGCGTCGGTTTTTGTACTGGGAGTTTCGGCGTGGTACCTGCTGAAAAACCGCCATGTCGAACTGGCGCGCCGCTCAATCACGGTGGCTGCGTCTTTTGGCCTTGCTGCGGCGCTGTCAGTGGTCGTGCTGGGGGACGAGTCCGGATACTCGGCCAGCCAC
>NZ_JBQFYA010000083.1:0-614 GCF_056541245.1 Ruegeria sp. AI3 | reverse complement strand
GCAATTGACAAATTTATTTTCACTCAACCGCGCGGCTACACCAACATCAAAGCGACGGATGATTGCTAGACCCCGTCCCTATCCGCCAGCATCGCGGACAGCATCTCGGACATAAACTTGGTTTCGGCGGCGGCTGTCATGCCTCCGACACCGATGCGATGGCCCAAGCGCCACCAGAGCCCCGGCTCCCAAGTATTCACACCCTTGGTACCTGTCCGGACCAGGAAACCATTTGATGGTTTGAATGCAAACGCGCCCCGGTCAACCGCCTCAACGTCTTCAACGCGCGCGATCACGCGCCCCGACCCCGTGCGCAATTCCAGGCGCGTGAGTTCGATCCGGTCCATTGTCGCGTGCCACATGCGGTAGGCCAGCCAGAACGACGCTCCGCCGACGACAAACAGGAACACTTGCCAGACCGGCTCGGGCGGAGATGCAAGGGCGACATAGATCACCAGCGCTCCGACGATGGACAACATCCCCACCCCAGCCCATCGACGGGGCGACGACGCCTGAACCGTCGCGAGCACTTCATCCTGCATACATGCCTCCTGTCTGCTTTGGTCTCCCTTAACGGCTTTTCCCTGCGAACAACAGAGCGACAGATCATGATC
>NZ_JBQFYA010000082.1:0-618 GCF_056541245.1 Ruegeria sp. AI3 | reverse complement strand
AAACAGCTTGCCAGAGGGCGCATCTCTGGAAGAGGCGGTCTCGATTGACTCTGACGCATCCAGTTCTGGGCGCGGATCGGTTCGGCGAAACGAGAAACTGACACTGCGCGTCGCAGCAACCGTACTGGATGTTCTGCCGAATGGGGTATTGTCTATCTCTGGGTCTCAGGAACTGCGCGTCAATTTCGAGCTAAGGGAGTTGCTGGTCGCCGGATATATCCGCCCGCAGGATATCTCACGCAAGAATGAGATCACCTATGACAAAATAGCGTCAGCGCGGGTGTCCTATGGCGGCCGCGGGCAAATAACCGACGTGCAGCAGCCAAGATATGGCCAGCAAGTCCTCGATTCCCTTTTGCCTTTCTGAGGTCTGGTTATGGCGAAATTGCTGATACCTCTGATTTTCATGGTTGCCGGGCTTGGAGCCGGAATCGGTGCAGGTGTGTTCCTTTCACCTTCTGGGGAAGCGGAGGACACGCTTTCGGAACAGGACGCCGCAGCAAAAACAGACCAACAGACAGATGCACCGGTAGCACCAACTGAAAGACATGCCGATGCATCCGGCGGGTCGCCCGGTTTCGAATATCTTAAGATGACCAAGCAGTTTGTTGTCCCGGT
>NZ_JBQFYA010000081.1:0-620 GCF_056541245.1 Ruegeria sp. AI3 | reverse complement strand
CCGCCAGGGTTCCCCCGGTCGACGTTGACAGGATGACGACTTTGTCCCCCACTGCGCGCGCTGCGGCCACGCCTTCGGCCATGTCGCGCATCCAGCCCGACGCGGTACCTTCTGCCATGGCCTCTCCGTCACGGCCATGACCTTGCAGGCGGGTGTAGACCAGATTGGCCCCCAACGCCTCTGCAACACGATCCGGAACCGGCCGGATTTCCTCGGAACTTGCCGAGAATCCATGAACATACAGCACCGAGTATGGCGTGCGTTGTTCTTTGAAGCCGTCCTGCCAAATCACCCGTTTTTCGACACCGGGCACGATGTCATCAAAGGCGGATTCGGTGCTTTCGAAATAAACCTGCACACCCTCGCCAAAACGCCGGTCATCAAAGACTGGCACAAGGTTGACCTCTTCGCGTGGACCAAACCAATAGACCAGGCCACCAACGACAATCAGTGCCAAGACGACGCGCCCCAAAACCCATCCAAAACGCCGCATCAGTCTTCTCCCATCACATCCAGGATCGCGTTTTCAATCAGACCCAGACAGGGGCCATCGGAAAACCGGTGATCTGCATCTTTGACCAACAGCAGACGTATGTCCGGTCCCGTGGCATGGTCGAGCA
>NZ_JBQFYA010000080.1:0-620 GCF_056541245.1 Ruegeria sp. AI3 | reverse complement strand
GGTTCCCCCGTCCTTTAATGGATCGACCCGGCTGTGATCTGTCCTTTTCCGGCCTCAAGACGGCGCTGATGCGGACCCGCGATCAGATTTCCGCTGAAAAGGGCGGATTGACCCGTCAGGATCGGGCCGACCTGTGTGCGGGGTTCCAACAGGCCGTCGTTGACACATTGGCCGAGAAAACACGACGGGCCATCGTGCTGTACCTGCAGCAGAACCCGTCAGAACCTGTGATTGCCGTGGCTGGCGGCGTAGCGGCCAATTCGGCAATTCGGGCTGGTTTAGAGTCTGTTTGTGCAGAATTCGGCGTCCGATTCACCGCGCCTCCGCTGAACCTTTGCACCGATAACGCCGCCATGATCGCATATGCCGGGATCGAGCGGTTTCGCGCTGGCGCAAGGGACGGTCTTGATCTGGTCGCACGTCCGCGTTGGCCCTTGGATCGCACCAGCCCCGCGATGCTGGGCAGCGGCAGGAAAGGCGCCAAGGCATGAGCGTTTCGGTCCTTGGTTCTGGTGCGTTCGGCACCGCCCTAGCAAATGCACTGGCGAGCAAAGGGCCCGTGACCTTATGGGCCCGGGATACCGATCAGGCCGCGCGGATTCAGGACACACGGGAAAACC
>NZ_JBQFYA010000079.1:0-629 GCF_056541245.1 Ruegeria sp. AI3 | reverse complement strand
GGACAACATCAGCGGCATCAAGCCCTTCAATATCGACTAGGAATTTCTCATGCTCGACAAGGCAGTGGGTGGCGAAGCCCCCCTTTTGCTTGAGCCCGATGATCCGCATCGCCGAGCAATCGCTTTCGCGATCCTCCTGGCACGCTTCACATTGCCCGCATCCGATCCATGGAAAAATCAGCACCTGCTGACCCGGCGAGACGCTCGTCACATCGGGGCCTACGGCCTCTACTATGCCGGCAATTTCGTGACCAAAGGTCATCGGCAACTGCGCGCCGCGTTCTGCGAAGGTCAGCCGTCCCTCTTCGCCTAGGTCCATATACCCTTTCTGCACATGCAGGTCCGAGTGGCAAAGACCTGACGCCGTAACCCGCACCAGAACCTCCAAACCGGTAGGCTTCGGCAACTCGTTCTTTCTTTTTTCAAATGGCTGCCCCCATTCGATCAGATCGTAACTGGTGTATTCGGTCATGAAGGGTTCTCACAGTAGGGATGGGATAAGCGTGACGATGCCGGGAACAAGGTAGAGCAGCGTGATCGCAATCGCGAAAATGACCACGACGCTCCAAGCACTGCTGTAGGTCTTGCCCATTGGAAGCGAAGGTGAGGCGGCCTTGAGCGCAAAAAGT
>NZ_JBQFYA010000078.1:0-643 GCF_056541245.1 Ruegeria sp. AI3 | reverse complement strand
GATCACACCACATTTGCAGACCCCGCAGATACCATCCGAGCATTTTACATCTACGTGAATGCCCGCTTCGTTCAGCACCTGGGCCGCGTCCTTTTCTATGGGGACCAACAACTCCCGTCCCGACCGCGCCAACCTCAAAGTGAAGGGGTGGTTTTCATACTCTGGCTGTTCGGGAACCGAGAAATACTCCAGGTGCCGCGCCTCTTCGGGAAAACCCTGTTTCTCCGCCGCCTGCATCACGCCGTCCATGTACCGATCTGGTCCACACGTATAGACATGCCATCCGTCCTCATAGCCAGCCAGAATCTCGTCAAACTCGGCGCGCGTGCCTTCGTTCGAAAAGTGATAGTGGACGCGATCCGCCCATGGCATCGAAGCGAGATCTTGCGTGTAACCTGCTCCTTGGCGCGTGCTCGCCGAATAGTGCAGGACGAAGTCCCGGCCCAGCGCATGCAGCCGATACGCAAAGGCAATCATTGGGGTGATTCCTATGCCGCCGCCCATCAGAAACGTCTTCGTTGCTGTCTCGTCCAGCTCAAAATGATTGATTGGTTTCGAGACAAAAACCTTGCGGCCCTCGGAAAAAACGCGGTGAAGCAATGCCGACCCGCCGCGTCCATCGTCCTCGCGCAGAACACCGATC
>NZ_JBQFYA010000077.1:0-676 GCF_056541245.1 Ruegeria sp. AI3 | reverse complement strand
TATCCCCTGTCCCAGCTTTCACCGTAAAAACAGTGTTCGGCTTGGTGCGCCGTTTGATGCCGATTGTTGCCCTGGTTCCTGGTCCAACTTTGACGGTTGGGTCAGGTCTGTGTCGTGGTGAACACTATGCCATTCCGCCCAGCAACGCCGGGTTGCCGCCCGCAGCCGTGGTATCGACACAGACGTGTCGTTCTCCCAGAACCCGAGTTCGCTCTGGAATTCCGGGTATCAGGGGCAGGATTGGCCCGTTGCGCCGCGCCAGATGTTGCTCGATCTGACGGGCGGTGTCGTCATCTCCCCACCACAGGACGCCCGAGAAACCCGTCAGGTTCTCGAGCCGGTGAAGATCGAGCATGCCTGTCATTTCAAATGCAGTTCCGCCAAGTGAAATCACCGCCTCGGCCTGCGCGCTGGCGGCGACCTTACCCGGACCCATGCACAGCAAAGGCGCGCAGGCGTATTCGCTCAGTCGGTTTGATTCCCCGGTAGGTCCGGGCAGAGACCGCGTCGTCACCGAGGCAGGTTGTCCCTTCGGTGCGGGTAGGTTCGCGGTGCCGGACCAAGCACCATCTGTTGACTGGCGGTCGGGTTCGCAGAACCGATACAAATAGTTCGGACCACCGGCTTTTGGCCCGGTACCGGAAAGACCCTCTCCGCCAAAGGGCTGAGACCCAAC
>NZ_JBQFYA010000076.1:0-686 GCF_056541245.1 Ruegeria sp. AI3 | reverse complement strand
CTCAAATACTCTATGAAATAGTTTAACGCTAAACTATCTGTCCGGAAGGGGGAGATCGCCACGATGGCTGCGCGAAAAACCACAAAGAAACCAAATGTTTCTGCGGAAGAGCTGAAAACCTACTACCGCGAAATGCTCCTGATCCGCCGATTCGAGGAAAAGGCCGGTCAGCTGTATGGGATGGGTTTGATTGGCGGGTTCTGCCACCTCTATATCGGACAAGAGGCTGTTGTTGTTGGCCTTGAGGCGGCGACTGAGGAAGGCGACAAGCGCGTAACCTCCTACCGCGACCACGGCCACATGCTGGCCTGCGGCATGAACCCCGACGGCGTTATGGCAGAACTGACCGGGCGCGAGGGCGGCTATTCCAAGGGGAAAGGCGGCTCGATGCACATGTTCTCGAAGGAGAAGCACTTTTACGGCGGCCACGGCATCGTGGGCGCTCAGGTGCCGATTGGCGCCGGGCTGGCCTTTGCGGACAAGTATAAAGGAAACGACCGCGTCACCTTCACCTATTTCGGCGATGGCGCCGCGAACCAGGGACAGGTTGCCGAAACCTATAACATGGCCGAGCTTTGGCAGCTGCCAGTGGTGTTTGTGATCGAAAATAACCAATACGCCATGGGGACCTCTGTCAAACGCGCCACCAAGAGCCCCGATTTCTGGGAACGCGGTGCCGCCTATGG
>NZ_JBQFYA010000075.1:0-698 GCF_056541245.1 Ruegeria sp. AI3 | reverse complement strand
ATTGGTACCCAGATGATTATGGCCGCGCCCCAAGCTTCGAGCATCGAAGAGGTTGCTCTGCAAGACGGCAGCATGCGCGTTTCCCTTTTGAGCTGTGGGGCGATCACACGCGGGTGGTGGTTCAATGAGACGCCCTTGATCCTGGGATATGACAACCCGCAAGACTATTTGAATGATAGGAACTATCTCGGGGCTATCGTTGGCCGTGTCGCCAACCGGATAGGTGGTGCGGCGTTCACGATTGGGGGCACGCGTTTCGAGCTCAGTGCAAATGAAGGTCGCAATACGCTGCATGGGGGTGTGTCGGGACTGTCCCGCGTCAACTGGCGCATTACGCAAGTGTCGGGGCGCGAAGCGGTCCTCTCAGTGATCTCGCCTGATGGAGACAACGGATTTCCGGGGCGCGTTCGATTTGAAGTGCGCGTCAGCCTGGAGGAACCGCGGCTCACCTACACAATTTCGGCGGTCCCGGACCGGCCGACACCGGTAAGCATAGCCCAGCACAATTACTATTCGTTGGGCGACGGAGCCTCGGTCCTGGACCACCATCTGAAACTGGCCGCGCGCCAACGACTTGAATTGGACGGGCAGGGGGTTCCCTCGGGTCGTTTGGTTGATGTAGGAAACGGCCGTTTGGATTTTCGTGAAGGACGCGCGGTTGGTGTGGTTTCCGGAGACATTGACCATTACTTTGTGTT
>NZ_JBQFYA010000074.1:0-699 GCF_056541245.1 Ruegeria sp. AI3 | reverse complement strand
TTTAAACACTCGGCGCACGGTTTGCATGTGAATGTCCCGAATCCCCACTCGCGCTTAACGAGAGATGCTTAACTTGAGAAAGACTAGTCTGCACCTGTTTCAAGGTGATTCGAATCTGCGGCTGGATGATCGGTTATTCTTGCACCTCACGGCTTGCCTTTGGGGTCGGAGTCGAGATCAGGCGCGTCTGCCAGCGGGATGCGTGGGAAGCGCGTTTGGGCATGCGCATGGCTGCCCTTGACGGTCCGGCACGCCGCCCAAGGTTCTCGATAAGGTAAACCCGCCGTGCGAATTCTCTTTGGAAGTGCCCATCCCTACCTGCCGCAGATGTATGGCGGGGCGCAAACCAGCACGCAGGAACTGGTTCGCAGGCTGAGATCGCGGGGCCACACAGTGGGCGTTCTTGCTGGATTGACCGGGCAGGGCTGGTTGGGAAGGCGTGCGCGGCTTTTGCTGAAACTGACGAGGCGCGGTTATGTTCGGGACGAGACGCTTGGCTACCCGGTCTTCCGGGCCTGGTTTGCGGACCAGGCGGTGCGTAGGGTTGTTGCGGATTTCGGGGCCGAGGTTGCGATTTTTCAGTCACGGCTGCCGGTTCCGCTGGCGCAGGCCATCGACCGGGAAGCCACCCGCACATTTATCTATCTGCGCAATGTCGAAACCGAAGATCTTGGGGGCGCGCTGACGGATCTGTCCAAT
>NZ_JBQFYA010000073.1:0-718 GCF_056541245.1 Ruegeria sp. AI3 | reverse complement strand
AATGATCAGTGCCGTCGATGTTGATTGATACTTTGCAACGTACCTCTCGATCGCAGAAATGACGTGCCGATGCACCCCCAAAGGAGTAACCGACGGCCCCAACGCGCGTGAGATCAAACAATCCAGTCAGATCACTTGGAATCCGGCCACTGTTCAGTGCTTCAATCTGGGACAACACGAATTGCATATCTTGAACCCTGAGTTCCATAGTGTTGCGTGATCCGAACAGAACCTCTGTAAGGAAGTAGTGATAGGAGGACAGAAGGTTCTGGGGCGGCGTCGTTCCAATCGGGATTCTCGACAGGACAACAGCCTTTTCGTCCGTAAAAACAAGGTCGGGATTCTGATCGTCGGCCGGAAGTGCCAGATCCGCGTAGTCCAGCAGCTCAGCGCTCTGGTACGCAATGGCTCCATCGTTGAGCGTCACTAGGCTCGCATCATAGGTGTGCCCAATCGATACCACGATATAGCCACGGCTCACCAGATACTCGAAATAGGCATCGTTTGCTTCCACTGCACCGCCGCTACCGTGCGAATACAGGATGACGGGCAAGGGTGCCGTTTCAGCGGGGGGCACATCCATCACGGATCTGCTTTCCCTGAGGCTTTTGCGCAAAACCTGCAGCATTTCGTCAGAGACGTCCGGATCGAGCGCGAAATCCATGTCTTCAGTATGAAAGCCATAGTGGTGTGGCGGCATGCTGACGTCGCCACGTTC
>NZ_JBQFYA010000072.1:0-723 GCF_056541245.1 Ruegeria sp. AI3 | reverse complement strand
CGGCGTTGAGGCAACCACATCCATCTACACGGGGGACGATGATGTCGAGTTTGCCGCAGTCCCCCACCTAAGCGCGCGGTGGCGTCAGCTTGAGATCGAGCCCGACAGACTGGCGTTGACGTTTTGGGAGACGGACACTCTGTCTGTGGACCTGTCTGCGAACCTTCGGGCCGGGCCGGATTTTCCCGAGACCGCAGTGTTCGCAGGTCTTCAGAGAGATATCGCCGTCGAACTTGGTGGGAGCGTCAGCTATGATTGGGGGGGCTTCAGCACGGGGTTTTCCTTTCATCATGACGTGGCAGGGGCCCATTCCGGGTATGAAGCGGTGTTCGATGTCGCGCGGGACTTTGAGGTTGGAGAAGCGATTGTCGATCTGGGCTTAGGGGCGACTGTCCAAGACAAGAACCTTGGAAGTTACCTTTATGGTGTGACCGCCGCCGAGGCAAATGCGTATCGCGCGGCCTATGCGCCTGACATATCTGTAAGTCCCTTTGTCGAGGCTTCAGTTGCTTTTCCGATCACCGATCACTTTGCCATCGTTGGCTTTGCAGAATACCAACTGTTAGACAAAACGATACAGAACAGCCCGCTTGTTGATGCGTCAGACACGGCTTTGATGGGTCTGTTCATGGTCTTTCAGTTCTGATGCGACGCGGGATCCGGATCGTTTTTGTCCTGCCCTGTCTGATTGGCACAGGGCTGGGTATGTCGTCCTGCACCGGC
>NZ_JBQFYA010000071.1:0-731 GCF_056541245.1 Ruegeria sp. AI3 | reverse complement strand
GGTTTTGACGCTTTCTTCGGCGCGGATCGGCTCGATGAAGTCCAGAAGACCATAGTCGCGCACCTTGACTTCATTCACATTCGCGGATGCCCAGCCGGGCGCTCCGATCCACATCTCTCCCTTGCCATTGCCGTCGCTGTCCATCAGCGCCCCAACGTCGGGCCGACCTAGATCGGCGATATCGGTGATGTTGTTGGCCTGACCAAAGTCCTTGGAGACGCAAAAGCCCTGATTGCCCTCATATGGGTTTGAGGACAGCGTGACCGTTCCCGCTTCATCCACGTATTTCTTGGTAAAGCTTTCCTGATTCGGCAGCCAGACATCCGGGTGCACAACTATGTCGCCCTTGCCCTGATCCATCGCCTGAAAGATCGTGGCGTTGTTTCCCGGTACATACTCAACCGTGCCGCCGATCCGGGACGTCACGACTTCGCCCAGCACATAGGCGATTGCCTGCGCGCCGGTCCAGGACGGGACGCCGATTTTGACCTCTTCTGCAAAGGCAGGCACGGCCAAAACGCTTACAAAGGCCGCGCTGGCAAGTGTTCTTTTTACTGTCATTGTTCAGATCTCCTTGTTGGTGGTCTTTTTTGTTATCGTTGTATTTTAGGTGTATCCGGGCAATCCGAATGCATCAGAATAGCCAAAAAGGGCCGCGCTTCCGCCAGTATGCAGGAACACGATGTTGGACATTCCGTCAAAATACCCTTTGCGGATTTGATCGATCAGCC
>NZ_JBQFYA010000070.1:0-793 GCF_056541245.1 Ruegeria sp. AI3 | reverse complement strand
TTGAGACCGTAGCCCATGTTCTGGCGGACTGACATATGCGGGTAGAGCGCGTAGTTCTGAAACACCATTGCGATATCGCGGTCCATCGGTTCCTTATCGTTGGCGCGCTCGCCCCCGATCAGAACGTCACCGGATGTAACGGTCTCCAACCCGGCGACCATACGCAGCAATGTGGATTTTCCGCACCCGGATGGCCCGACAATGACGATGAATTCACCGTCTGCGATGTCGGTCGAGACACTGTGGATGACCTCGGTGTCGCCAAAGCTTTTCTTGATATCCTGAAGGGAAACCGTCGCCATCTGTTACTTCTCACTATCGACAAGGCCGCGAATAAACAGCCGTTGCATGCCCACGACCACGATGACTGGTGGGATCATCGCAAGGATCGAGGTTGCCATGATCGTTGGCCAGTGCGCAAAGTCATCGCCGCTTGGGAACATCTGTTTGATGCCCATGACGATTGTGTTCATTTCCGGGTCGGTCGTGATCAAAAGCGGCCAGAGGTATTGATTCCAGCCATAGATAAACAGGATCACAAAAAGAGCGGCGATGTTTGTCCGGCTCATCGGGACCACGATATCCCAAAAGAACCGCATTGGGCTGGCACCATCTACGCGGGCCGCCTCGGCCAGTTCATCCGGGATCGTCAAAAAGAACTGCCGGAACAAAAACGTCGCCGTGGCGGATGCGATCAACGGAAAAATCAGACCCGAGTATGAATTTAACATGCCAAAACCGGCCACCACCTCATAAGTGGGGACAATGCGCACCTCGACAGGTAGCATCAGCG
>NZ_JBQFYA010000069.1:0-826 GCF_056541245.1 Ruegeria sp. AI3 | reverse complement strand
GTAAGCGAGAATGAAATCCAAATGATCCTGTAGGTTCTTGCCGACGCCCGGCAGATCATGGCGGACAGTGATTCCGTGTTGGGTCAGCTCGTCCGCAGCCCCAATCCCCGAAAGTTGCAGCAATTGAGGTGACATCAGCGCGCCAGCGCAGATCAGGACCTCTTGCCGTGCGGAGATCTGGATGTCGGGCTCCTTGCCCTTTTTCCTATAGAGCACGCCGGTCGCACGCTTGCCGTCGAATGTCAGTTCTTTGACGTGGGCATGGGTGATGACGGTCAGGTTGGGGCGATCCATGACGGGAAAGACATAGGCAGCGGCGGCAGAACACCTCTCGCCGTTTTTCTCGGGGTCGTGGAACTGCGTGACCTGATACAGCCCGACCCCCTCATTGTCACCGCGATTGAAATCGTCGAGGCGCCGGTGCTGCATCTGCTCGGCGGCTTCGAAAAAAGCGTGGGTGATTGGGCGTGGTTCTTTCTGATTGGACACCTGCAACGGTCCGCCGGTTCCATGCAGGTCATCCGCGCCTTGTTCGTTGTTCTCAGCCCGTTTGAAGTACGGCAGAACGCTGTCCCAGTCCCATCCGGTGCAGCCCTGACCAGCCCAGCCGTCATAGTCTTGGCGCTGACCGCGAATATAGAGCATGGCATTGATCGCGCTCGACCCGCCCAGAGCCTTGCCCCGTGGCTGATACCCTTTGCGCCCGTTCAGGCCCGCTTGGGGCACGGTTTCAAACGCCCAATTTCCGATCTTGGGTCGGCCGGGCAATACCGCGACAACGGCCGAAGGCAAGCGGACCAGAATGTTGTTGCCTTCGCCACCGGCC
>NZ_JBQFYA010000068.1:0-856 GCF_056541245.1 Ruegeria sp. AI3 | reverse complement strand
GAGGGTCATTTCACCCGCGCGCACCGCCTCGGAGAACTTCCAGACGTCGGTGCCCGATCCGATATCCTGACCGCGATACTTACCATTCAACATCGGACCGGAACTGACGACGACTGACGGCAGATCGACCGAGGTCGCGCCCATCAACTGGCCCGGTGTGGTCTTGTCGCACCCACCCAACAGGACGACACCGTCAATGCCATAGGCGCGTATGGACTCCTCGACATCCATGGCCAGCAAGTTGCGGAACAGCATCGCCGTCGGTTTCATCTGGGTCTCGCCCAGCGACATCACCGGAAACTCGACCGGAAACCCGCCCGCTTCCCAAACGCCGCGTTTGACGCCTTCGGCCAGATCGCGCAGGCCGGAATTGCAGGGGGTCAGTTCCGACCAGGTATTACAGATGCCAATAATGGGTCGCCCGTCAAAAGCGTGATCGGGGAAGCCCTGGTTTTTCATCCAGGACCGGTGAATGAACCCATCCTTGTCGAGTTTTCCGTACCAATGCTGGGAGCGACGTTTCTTCATTTCAGGCATTGCTTTTCGTAGCTGGGGTTGGAATTGAGTATTTGCAAAAAGATGAAATTTAGGCTGCGCGGGCCGGGCGGCACCAGTCAGGCAGCCAGTCGGCATGCGCAGCGAGAAGGTCGCTCACGAGATTTCGGATCTGGCGCAGATCCAGTTCGGCTGCTGTGTGGGGGTCCATCATGGCCGCGTGGTAGATGTATTCAGGATTTTGCTCAACCAGAGCCCTTACCGTAAGCTCCTGAACGTTGATCTGCGTGCGCATCAGCGCAATCAGCTGCGGTGGGATATCTGTGACGACCGAAGGCTGAACGCCATTTGCATCCACCAG
>NZ_JBQFYA010000067.1:0-876 GCF_056541245.1 Ruegeria sp. AI3 | reverse complement strand
CTAAGAACGTTGTTGCTGCTGGAATGGCGGATCGCTGCACCATCCAGCTAAGCTATGCGATCGGTGTGTCCAAACCGCTGTCGATTTACGCCGACACCCACGGGACCGGACAGTTGCCGGATGCGCAGATCGAAAAAGCGGTGGGGGAGGTCATGGACCTGACACCGCGCGGAATTCGTCAGAAACTGGAGCTGAACAAACCCATCTATCAGCGTACCGCAGCCTATGGTCATTTCGGACGCGAACCGGATGCAGACGGTGGTTTTAGCTGGGAGCGGACCGATCTGGTCGACGCGTTGAAACAGGCGGTCTGATTCAAAGAGACTTAGAAAAACGCGCCCGACCCGGCGCGTTTTTTGTATCGCATCGCATCGGCGGGCACCTCTTGCAACGCGTTAGGCGGCGCAGTATGGCCAGCGTCATGAACTCCAAGACACCACAACGCCCACACAGAAACTTCTACGGCCGTCTCAAGGGAAAGGCCCTCAAGAGAAGTCAACAGACCTATCTGCACGAAGATCTTAACGCCTTGTCACCCGGCGCAGTGGATTGGCAGACCAACCCCGAGCGGCACCCGCTGAACCTGCAAGAGTTGTTCGGCGGCAAGGATGTTTGGCTTGAAATTGGGTTTGGCGGTGGTGAGCATCTGGTGCATCAGGCGGCGCGCAACCCGAACACCGGTATCATCGGGGCTGAGCCTTACATCAATGGCGTCGCAATGTTGCTGGGAAAAATCCGCCGTGCAGGCGTGCACAACCTAGCCGTTCATCCCGGCGATGCGCGCGATTTGTTTGATGTGCTTCCCGATGCCAGCATGTCGCGGGCGTTCCTGCTGTATCCGGACCCCTGGCCGAAAAAACGGCACCACCGCCGCCG
>NZ_JBQFYA010000066.1:0-886 GCF_056541245.1 Ruegeria sp. AI3 | reverse complement strand
CCGGGCGTATAGCCTTAGATTGGAGGCACGGCACGCACGGCGACCAACTGTCTGGCCGCCACCCTTTCACGATGTATCATATACAGCCCCGCACCGATGATGATGGCAATGCCAAGCAGACTAAGCGTGTTCGGGAAGTCATTGAAGACAACATAGCCGAACAAGGTCGCGACCGGCAGCTCAAAATACTGCAGCGGTGCCAGCGTGACGGAAGGCGCAAAAGACAGCGCATATGTCATCATCATGTGGCTCACCGTCGCGAAAAAGCCAGCGCCTAAAAGCCACAATAACGCGATGTCTGTCGGCCAAACGGGATCAAACAAATCAGAGCCGGAACCTTGCGCAACAATTAGAGCTGGAATGCAAAACAGGCTGGCGATCAGGCCAGTGTGGAATTGCAGGGTCACGGGGTGCACCCGACGCGACAACCCACGGGTCAAAAGAATGTAGAAAGCAAAGGCAACTGCCGTGCCAAGCGGAATAATGGCAACCGCGCCGAAAGCTGCGAAACTGGGCTGGATGACGAACAACACCCCGACAAACCCCACAAGCGCCGCGCCGACGCGACGCGGGCCGACGTCTTCACCAAGATAGAACTTGCCGACCAACAAGACGATGAAAGGGGCAACGAACACGATTGCCAGCGCATCGGCAAGGGGCATCACCCGGATCGCGGCAATGAAGCAAAATGTTGCGAACACCAACAGCAATGAGCGAAAAACCAGCACCATCACCTGACCTTTCGCCACGCGCAACGAAAGTCCCATTATCCAGATGAAAGGCGCCATTAACGCGCATTGCACCACAAACCGCGCAGCCGTAATCTGCCCAACCGGCACACTGGTCGACGCGAGTTTCGCAGACACGTCCAGCAAAGGAGCGGTTA
>NZ_JBQFYA010000065.1:0-934 GCF_056541245.1 Ruegeria sp. AI3 | reverse complement strand
TGTCGAACTGGACCTCGGAGCTGGGCGTGGTCGCCGAGGTTTCGTCGCTCTGACTGTCAATCGCGGCATACCGGACCAATCGGTCCTCAAGTTCCTGATCAAACCTGTTCTGCATGAAATGGCACCTCTCTATTGGCGCAAGAAAGGGGGCAATCCTGAGTGAAGTCAACCCGATGGCCCATCCCGCAAATGGTGAGCAAAAGGCCGCGGCGCACGACGTACAAATCAGGCGCGCCACGTCGCCTGATCTGTACAAAACATAGGATTTATGCGCCCAGCTTCTTGCTGACCAGTTCGTTAACCGCTTTGGGATTAGCCTTGCCGCCGGTCGCCTTCATGACCTGCCCGACGAACCAGCCCGCCAGTTTCGGGTTCACCTTGGCTTTCTCGACTTGTGCCGGATTGGCGGCGATGATCTCGTCCAGAGCGGTTTCGATCGCTCCGGTATCCGTCACCTGTTTCATCCCGCGCTCTTCGACGATCTGCGCCGGGTCACCGCCTTCGGTATAGACGATCTCGAACAGGTCTTTGGCAATCTTGCCCGAGATGGCGTCAGAGGAAATCAGGTCGATGATCCCACCCAGTTGTGCCGGGGAGACTGGCGACTCTGTGATGTCATGATCTTCTTTTTTCAGACGGCCAAACAGCTCGTTGATAACCCAGTTTGCGGCCAGCTTGCCATTGCGGCCCTTGGCAACGTCTTCGAAATAGGCTGCCGATTCCACCTCGGCTGTCAGTACCGACGCGTCGTAATCGGTCAGGCCGAATGCGCTGATAAAGCGCGCTTTTTTATCGTCCGGCAGCTCAGGCAACTTGGCGGCAATATCGTCCACCCATGCTTGTTCCATCTCCAACGGCAGCAGGTCGGGGTCTGGGGAATAGGGGTACTCATGCGCTTCTTCCTTGGACCGCATCGAGCGTGTGTCGCCCTTGT
>NZ_JBQFYA010000064.1:0-953 GCF_056541245.1 Ruegeria sp. AI3 | reverse complement strand
AGGTTCAGGCCTCATAGCCAATAGATAACGAGTGCTGCGAGGGCGATTGCTGACAGGAAGACCTTTGGGCACCTGTCGTAGCGGGTTGCCACAGGCCGCCAATCCTTCAACCTGCCGAACATGATCTCGATCCGGTTGCGCCGTTTGTAACGACGCTTGTCGTACTTAACCGGTTTCTTCCGCTACTTCCGGCCAGGGGTGCAGGCGAGCACCCCTTTGTCTTTCAACGCTTCCCGGAACCAATCGGCGTCATAGCCACGATCCCCGAGCGGCCAATCGACATCCGGCAGGCCGCTCAGCAGTGCCCGCGCACCAATGTAATTGCTGACCTGACCGGCGGTGATGAACAGGTTGAGCGGACGTCCCCGGCTGTCGCAGATGGCATGCAACTTGGTGTTCATGCCGCCCTTGGTGCGACCCCTCTCGGCAGCATCCTCCGGATGCACCTGCCGGGCAATGAATCAGGCGTCCACGCCCCCTTTTTTGACGCCCAAACTGCTTGCGGTACGGTGGGCCTTCAGGTTGGTGGCATCGACCATCACAGTATTCTCTTCACCGTGTTCGGCAGCCAGACCGGCCATCATCCGGGCGAAGATGCCTTGTTCGTGGCGGCATTCGAACCAGTGGCGTTTGCCACTCACCTCCACCGCTTCCAACGGTTATAGGGCGTTTCCGGGGCTTACGCGGCCCCACTGGGACCACGATTCCCTTCAACTGTGTGGGCCATACGCCGAAGGGGCATCGCGCCATCTCAACCCATTGCGATTAATGAAGATAATGCCGCTCAACACACGTCGATCATCAACGCGTGGTTTGCCCTGGGACTTGGGCAAGAAAGGCTCAAGACGCGCCACCTGCGCATCCGTCAGCCAGAAAAGATCAGACATGGTCACCGCTCGATTTTCGAACCGTGAATCACGCAGCAAAGCGGAAATCAATGGGTCCTGACCCTA
>NZ_JBQFYA010000063.1:0-966 GCF_056541245.1 Ruegeria sp. AI3 | reverse complement strand
GCGGGGGCTTAGCGCCACCGAACAAACGCGCTATGCGGCGGTGATCCACGACGAAGCTTTGCGCCTGACGCGCCTGTTGGACGACCTGCTGGACCTAAGTGTTTTGGAGAGCGGGCAGGTCAGCCTGAATGTCGGCGATGACAGCTTGCGCTCGGTTTTGGATCGCGCGGTTTCTACAGCACTTGCCGGGACCGATAAGACCTTGAGTGTGCGCCGCAGCCGCTTGGCAGAGCGCATTCCACTGCACACCGACCTTGATCGCCTCGGACAGGTTTTCATCAACCTGATCTCGAACGCTCAAAAGTACTGTGACGCGGACGAGCCTGTGCTGACAATTTCCGCACATGATGTGGGCGGGCAGGTCGTGATTGATTTCTCAGACAATGGAAGCGGGATTCCAACCAATGCTCAGTCCATGGTCTTTGAAAAGTTTGCCCGCGTCGGCGTAGACAAGGCGGGCGGCGCTGGTCTTGGATTGGCAATCTGTCGCGAAATCATGCAGCGCCTGGGTGGTGAAATCAGCTATTTGCCGGGGCAGGGCGGGGCCGCTTTTCGCGTCAGCCTTCCACTGGCGTTCCGGCAAGCCGCGCAGTGATTGAGGCATAAACAACTTCGTAACCGTCGCTGGGTTAGACCTGAACAAAGCCGCAGAATGACTTGGTGAATGTAAGGCAATGGCACAAACGGTCAGCGCCGCTTTGGCGCGCAAGTTATCGATGGGACAGGATGATCTGGGGGATCGTCCGCGCTCGGTCCTCCGGGCGCTGCGTCTGAGCATCGCGCGGGCGGCCTCGGATTGTCTGAATCTGCCGCTGACCGTCATTGGGGCAAAACAGTCGAACCGCCCGCCGGATGATCTGACCAAGGCCATTGGTCAGGACTGGCTGTTGTTGTTGTTCGTCGGGTCCGGAGATGTCGCAGCGGTGTGCCTGGACCCCAATACCGTATCCGCCATTGTACAGACCC
>NZ_JBQFYA010000062.1:0-973 GCF_056541245.1 Ruegeria sp. AI3 | reverse complement strand
ACAGCGCCTATGTCGTAGCCCGGCTGCGGGAACTGATCCCAAATATCAGTCAGGCGTCACTGGATCTTGTCGCGAACCCGCGTGCAAATTTTGACTGTTTCGTGTTTGCGTCCGCTACCAGCAGCGCTCCGCACAAATATGTTCGGGCGGTCACACTGATCCGCACCGAGTTGCCCGATCTGGTACGTCTTAGCTGTATTCACGAAGAGATGGCCCAAGGGTTGGGCCTGTCGAATGACAGCCCGGCGGCGCGGCCGTCAATCTTCAACGATGATGACGAGTTTGCCTTGCTGACAAGCCACGATGAGAAACTGCTGACGATGCTCTACGATCCGCGCCTCGAGCCGGGCGTCACAGTCGATCAGGCGCGGCCTGTTGTAAGGATCATTGCACGCGAACTGATGGGGCAGCCGCTCTGACCCCAAGGACAGGAGAACCCACATGGGAATTTTCGATTTTCTGACCGGAGAATTCATTGATGTCATCCACTGGGTGGACGACACCCGCGACACGATGGTCTGGCGGTTTGAACGGGAAGGACATGAAATCAAGTATGGCGCCAAGCTGACCGTGCGAGAGGGTCAGTCGGCTGTGTTTGTGCATGAAGGGCAGCTGGCGGATGTGTTCACCCCGGGTCTCTATATGCTTGAGACCAACAACATGCCGATCATGACCACGTTGCAGCACTGGGATCATGGGTTCCAGTCGCCGTTCAAGTCCGAGATCTATTTCGTCAACACGACACGGTTCAATGACCTGAAATGGGGCACCAAGAACCCGATCATGCTGCGTGATCCGGAATTCGGCCCGACACGCATCCGGGCCTTCGGAACCTATACAGTTCGCGTAAAAGACCCGGCGAAGTTTCTGATTGAGATCGTGGGTACGGATGGTGAATTCACCATGGATGAAATCAGCTTCCAAATCCGCAACATCATCGTGCAGGAGTTCAGCCGCGTGATCGCAGGCTCGG
>NZ_JBQFYA010000061.1:0-985 GCF_056541245.1 Ruegeria sp. AI3 | reverse complement strand
TGCAGCTATTAGTGTTCAATTCATACTACCAGGTAATTTTTCCCCGTGGCACAACACTCCCCACCACGCTAACCTCCGCCCAATTGCGACAGAGGAATCTCCTATGCCCTTCACCCTAGCCACATGGAACATCAACTCAGTCCGGTTGCGCGAGCCTATCGTTCTGAAATTGCTGCAGGAAGAGGCTCCGGATGTGCTGTGTTTGCAGGAGTGTAAATCCCCTGTCGAAAAGATCCCAATGGAGGGATTTTCGGCCCTCGGCTATTCACACATGATCGCGCGCGGACAAAAAGGGTATAACGGCGTCGCCATCCTGTCGCGCCTTCCAATGAAAGAAGTCGGCGACAAGGATTTCGCCAATTTGGGACATGCGCGTCACATAGCGGGGCAACTCGAAAACGGGGTGACGATCCACAATTTCTATGTTCCTGCGGGTGGCGATGTGCCGGACCGCGATGTGAACGAGAAATTTGGCCAAAAGCTGGATTATCTGACCGATATGCGCGACTGGTTTCACGCGGAAAAACCTCAGAACTCCATTCTCGTTGGAGATCTCAACATTGCACCGCGCGAAGACGATGTCTGGTCGCACAAACAGTTGCTCAAGGTCGTTTCACATACACCCATCGAGGTCGAGCAATTGGCCGAAACGCAAGATGCGGGTGGCTGGGTCGACGTAACCCGACAGGATATCCCCGACGGGCAGCTATATACTTGGTGGTCCTACCGGGCGCGGGACTGGGATGCGGCAGACAAGGGCCGTCGTTTGGACCACGTATGGGCCACGCCCGATATCTCCAACGCGGGGCATTCCAGCCGTGTGCTCCGCGATGCACGCGGCTGGGAGAAGCCAAGCGATCATGCACCGGTTTTTGCGACCTTCGACCTTTGACCCGTGCGAAACGTCCAAGACAACCCTTGGTTTCCGCACCATGTGGTTGCATATAGGGCGCAAGATCGAACCAAAGAGTGAACACCATGGACC
>NZ_JBQFYA010000060.1:0-992 GCF_056541245.1 Ruegeria sp. AI3 | reverse complement strand
TTGAAGACGTCTGGCGCCTCAAGGCGCGCGCCGGCTATAAGGTGAACCCCCAAGGCTTGCTGTACGGCACCGCAGGGTATGCCGAAGCGAGCACCGACACTCTGGGCAGCGATGACGGTTGGTTCATCGGTGCGGGTTACGAGCAGATCGTCGCCCCAAATGTCAGCATTGCCGGTGAATTGCTGTACCACGAGTTCGATAACTTCAACTCGACCGGAATTGATGTGGATGCTACCACATTCCAGATCCGGGCGGCTTACCGGTTCTGAGTACGACATTCAGACCTGATACAGACCCGGTGCCAAGCACCGGGTCTTTTCGTTTCAAACATCCAAAATCGTGCTGCCGGTCGTTTGGCGGGCTTCAAGCGCACGATGGGCATCGGCGACCTGTGCCAGCGGAAATCGCTGGTCGATGTGGATCTTGACCTCTCCACTTGTGACCTTGCCGAACAGACGGCGCGCCATTGCCTGACAAACCGCGTGATCGGAGATGTGTGTAAACAGAGTCGGTCTGGTGATCTTGAGCGACCCCTTTTGCCCCAAAATGCCGATATTGAACGGCGGGACCGGACCGGAAGCGTTGCCAAAGGAAATCAGCATCCCCAAGGGCTTGAGGCAGTCCAAAGATCCCTCGAAAGTGTCCGCCCCAACCGAGTCCATCACGACATCCACGCCTTTTCCACCAGTGATCTCGGCCACTCGTTCTGCGAAGTTTTCGGTCCGGTAGTTGATGCAATGCGCGGCGCCGTTGAACTGCGCCAGGCTGCATTTCTCATCGGTCCCCGCCGTCCCGATCAGTGTGATGCCTTCGGATTTCGCCCATTGGCTGGCGATCAGGCCAACGCCGCCGGCTGCTGCGTGGAACAAGACAGTGTCCCCGCGTTTCAGCGGCGTCGTCCGGTGAAACAGGTATTCCACGGTCATACCCTTAAGCATCATCGCAGCTGCGGTCTCAAAGGTCACATCATCTGGCAAGGGGCAAACCTGTGC
>NZ_JBQFYA010000059.1:0-1024 GCF_056541245.1 Ruegeria sp. AI3 | reverse complement strand
ATCGCAAACCGCACTGGACGCAGTCTGGCGATGCGCATCTCTTGATGATGGTCGTTGTGACCCGCGTCATGATGCCAATCGCGCTAATGGTTGGGGCCTATATCTTCTTCCGCGGGCACAACCAGCCGGGCGGCGGGTTCATCGCCGGTCTGGTCGTGGCAATTGCGTTCCTGATGCAATACATGGCCAGCGGCTATACATGGGCGATTGAACGTCAGCGGTTCTACTACCACGGCACGATCGGCTGGGGGGTTCTGATTGCCGCCGCCACAGGTGTCGGCGCATGGTTCAACGAACGCCCGTTCCTGACCAGCGACTTCGGCTACATCAACTGGCCCCCGCTGGAAGAGTTCGAGTGGGCAACGGCCTTGCTGTTCGACACAGGCGTGTTCCTGGCTGTTTTGGGCGCGGTGATGCTGGCGCTGGACAGTCTGTCCCGCTTTGCGTGGCAACCAGGTATGGCGCAGGAATTCCCGATGGATATCAACCCGCTGCGGGATGATCCGCCGGAAGAAGACAAAGAGAAGGAGCAGGCCTGATGGAAGCGTTGGTAGCCTCTGCCGTAGGCGTTCTGACCGCTGCCGGGATTTTCCTGATCCTGCGCCGCCGCACGTTCCCGGTTATTTTGGGCCTGTCGCTGATCACCTATGCGGTGAACGTGTTCCTGTTTGCAACCGGTCGTCTGGCGCTGAATGCACCCGCGGTTTTGAACAAGTACGAAGAGGTTCCATACACCGATCCGCTGCCCCAGGCACTGGTGCTGACGGCCATTGTGATCTCGTTCGGGATGACGGCTGTGATCGTGATGATCGCGCTCAGCGCCTACCTGTCCTCAAAGGATGACCATATCGACATGACCGCCCAGGACAGCACGGATGCGCCGGGAGAAGACGCATGAACCACTGGATCGTTGCGCCGATCGTCCTTCCCGCGATCCTGGCCCCGTTCATAATCATGGTTCTGCGATACCACTTGGACCTGCAGCGTATCTTCTCGGTCGCGGGCGTTGTGGCTTTGATCGGCA
>NZ_JBQFYA010000058.1:0-1108 GCF_056541245.1 Ruegeria sp. AI3 | reverse complement strand
GGAAACCAAAGGCCCAATCGACATCACCGTGCGCCCGCTGGCTTGCACCGCGACGATCCTGGTCGATCTGATGGGCCAAGATGCCGCCAAAATGCCAGAAGCTATCAAAGGCGCTGCGCTGACATGCATCCTGTCCGACACGCTGGAGTTCCGCTCACCCACGACCACCGCGCATGACCGTCATGTCGCCGAGAAACTGGCGGCAGATCTCGGTCTCGACGTTTCGGCTTATGCGGCCGACATGTTTGCGGCCAAGTCGGATGTCTCGTCCTTCTCGGATGCCGAACTTATTCGCATGGACAGCAAGGAATACGAAGTGGACGGCACCAAGTTCCGCGTTTCGGTTCTGGAAACCACGGCACCCGGCGTTGTACTGGACCGCAAGGACAGCCTGGCTGGTTCGATGACCGATGTCGCCCAGGAAGACGGCGTCGATCAGGTTCTGCTATTCGTGGTCGACATCCTGAACGAAGAAGCCACCTTGCTGGTGCCAAACGATGTGGTCAAAGGCGTTGCTGAAAAGAGCTTTGGCGCGTCGGTTGAGGGAGACAGCGTTGTTTTGCCCGGCGTGATGAGCCGCAAAAAGCAGATCATCCCGAACCTCAAGGTCTGATCGGCTGAGCTCTCAGAGGTCAAGACGCCCAGAACGGACGGCGGGGGCAGCACCCTCTGGCAAAACTGGTCAAGCTCTGCCATAGGCTTGGCCGTACTCTGCTCTGCCGAAAGAGGCTCTATGACCCAGATCATTCACGCTCTCAGCGACATTTCCGAACGCTACAACGCGCTGTTTGTTGATCTTTGGGGCTGTGAGCACAATGGCATCACCGCGTTCCCCGAGGCCGTTGCTGCCCTGCAGCAATACCGGGCCATGGGCGGATATGTCGTGTTGGTCACCAACTCTCCCAAACCCCGCGCAGGGGTTGCCGAACAGCTGGTTCATTTCAATGTGCCGGCGGATTCATACGACACCATTGCAACGAGCGGTGACTCGGCGCGGTCCGCGATGTTTCGGGGCGTGGTTGGGCACAAAGTGTATTTCATGGGGGAATGGCAGCGGGACGCGGGCTTTTTCGAGCCGCTGAAAATTCTGCACCACCCTATTCATATT
>NZ_JBQFYA010000057.1:0-1019 GCF_056541245.1 Ruegeria sp. AI3 | reverse complement strand
TATTGACGACAAACCGCAGCAACGCGTTGCCCATTTGTTTGGGGTTGCCCTGCAGCAAATAATCAATGGCCTGACCCGGAAGGGAGATGTTTTCGGCAAAATGATTGAAGCTGGTCACCATCGGATCGGGCACAATCTTGACGTACCCTTTCGAGGCTGGACGGAACAAGAACCGGTCAACGCCCAGATTGAATTTGTACCGAGCGGTTGGCACCCTCATAAGGGTCAAAGATTTCGCCCCGGGCTGCCTGATCTGCGGGCTGTGTCGCACAGGCGCTGAGCACCGCCATCAGAGGTAGAAGCAACATGAATTTGAAGTTGGCTCTGCTTAACACGGTCTTTGTTACTCCAAGTCGTCCGGTTGCGATGCGTCCGAACATTCAATCAATACTGCCTTCGACTATGTGTGGCGACACAAGTTTCCGTCACATAGACGTTTCGTAACCACATTGAAACAGCTTGCGTTTAACCCCGTCACCGGGTCGAGGTAAAGTGACACGGTACCCATGGCCCGGAATAAGAGGACTTTTGCCCACAATCCGGGCAGTCTAGAAAATATGCGATTCCGCCTTTTCCAAAGCTCGCCGCCCGGTTAGCGTCCGCCCGAGTCAATTTAGGTGAGGACCTTCCTATGAGCATCGCAGCAAAACTGGACAGCCTGGGTGTCACGCTGCCAGACGCCCCGGCACCGGCGGCAAACTATGTGCCTTTTGTGCGCTTGGGCAACATCGTTTACGTCTCGGGCCAGATTTCCAAGGCTGACGATCTGATCACCGGCAAGTTGGGCGACGACATGGATGTCGATGCTGGCGCCGCAGCGGCCAAAGTCTGCGCGATCAATCTGCTGGCACAGGTCAAGGCAGCTTGCGGGGGTGACATCGAGAAACTGGTGCGCGTGATCAAGCTGACAGGTTTCGTAAATTCGACATCGGATTTCACCGCGCAACCGCAAGTGATCAATGGCGCCTCAGATTTTCTTGTCGAAGCTCTGGGCGACGCTGGCCGCCATTCCCGGTCCG
>NZ_JBQFYA010000056.1:0-1117 GCF_056541245.1 Ruegeria sp. AI3 | reverse complement strand
TTCGCTGTCTTGTAGCCTACACCGCTCCGCAAAATCGCCCAGGCAATGCGTGCTGTCTTGTTGGCGATAGCCACGAGCGTTTTGTTGTGACCTGCGCGTGCCAGCAAGCCCTGCGCCCATCTCGCGCGTTGATCATCACGATTGGCGATCCTGATCAGGACGGACCGGGCGCCGTGGATGAGCTGGCGCCGCAGGTATTGGTTGCCTCGTTTGCCTATGCCACCAAGCCGGGGCTTGCCGCCCGTCGTATATTGTCTGGGAACCAAGCCTATCCATGCCGCGAGTGCCCGGCCAGACGAAAAGTGTCGACCGTCATCAACGGCAGCGATCAAGGCGGTGGCGATCACAGGCCCGACGCCGGGGAGGGTTGCAAGACGTTTGCACCGCTCATCGGTCCGGCAGATCGCGATTAGCTTACGGTCGAGCTCAGCGACGTGTTTGTCCAACGCTTCGAATTCGGCGATAAGTGCGTTGAAGTTTTCCGTTGCCAGCGCTGACAACTTGGCCTCAGCGACGGCGTTTCTGATATCCTTTCGGAACCGAAAGGCACCGACTGGAATGACAACGCCATACTCCCCCAGAAGGCCCCGAATGTGATTAATCAATCCGGTCCGTTGTGTGATGAGACGATCACGTGTTCGATGCAGCATCTGCAAATCCTGTTGCTCCGTCGTCTTCACTGGGACAAATCGCATAGTCGGGCGCAGTGCGGCCTCATAGATCGCCTCGGCATCAACAGCGTCGTTCTTGGAGCCTTTGACAAACGGCATTACGAACCGCGGATGAACGAGGCGCACGGCATAGCCTTGCGCCTCAAACTGTCTGCCCCAGTGATGAGCGCTGGCACAAGCCTCCATGGCGACTGTTTCCGGGGAATACTCCTGAACGGCAGCGGCGAGTTTTGATCTGGTCACCTTCTTCGAGATTACCTCGCCCTCATTGGTGATTCCGTGGATGTGAAACGACTGTTTGCCTAAATCAATCGCAAGTAACTGCATTCTGTGAACTCCTTCTGCTTGATACGTCTGCCGAAAACTATCGGCATCGGTGCAAGGGGCGTCCATTCCATAAGATGAGAAAGAAATCCGGAACTAAGCCGAGCCACGGCGAGAAAGTT
>NZ_JBQFYA010000055.1:0-1147 GCF_056541245.1 Ruegeria sp. AI3 | reverse complement strand
TCGTTCCGTCAGATCCGCATGGCCACCGTAAGCACCAATCCGAAATATCCGTTCTAAAAGGTCCGATGACATGACTGCAAAATCCACGGCACTTTCAAGGAAGGCCACGCGCATCTGGAAATCGGCCCAGCTCTATGTTGGGTTTCACCGCGACCAGAAGGGCAAGAAACGCGACTCCGCCAAGGTTTGGCCGCCGAAGAACGCAAATGTTACGATCCACCCAAACCCGGCCGAGCAAGAGGCTTTTGTTGTTCTGAAATCAAGCGGCAACAGTTTGTCGGGCGATGTTCAGGTCAAGTTCCGGTCTGACAAGATCATCGCGCGGCGGGACACCGATGACGGTTGGCTGGGTGTGCAGATCGAGCCGATGGCCGTTGTGGTACAGATCGCAGACGGGACGCGGATCAAGGTTTGGTATGATGGCTCTGTGACACGCGCGACGGCAGAGGATCGCACCACAATCGAACTTGATGGATCCGTATTCAAGCGTACCGAGTTCGCGCAGGCCTACATGTCTGGGGACGGTACAGAAATGGGTACCGAAACCGCCACGCACTATGCTTCGATCACAGATAGCGGAGTGCAATCCTCGCTCGACGATGACTGGCAGCCGGAGTGAGGGATTTTGGTGTGAACTCATGTTGAAGTGCAGTTCTTGATATGTCCTTTTATTCCAAACGGTTCTGGATCTCCATCAGCTTGGCTTCGAAGACTTCTGCAGGCGTTTGGTAGCCGAGGCACTTGCGGGGGGTCGAATTGAGGCGCTGACAAATCGACCTCAAATATCGATTTGTCAGCGCCGTCGGTTCGGTTGAGCGAGGCAGATACTTCCGCAGCCTGTTGTTCGTGTTCTCGACCGTTCCTTTCTGATACGGCGCTTGTGGATCGCAGAACCAGGCATCCGCGCCGATCCCGGCCCTGAGGTGCCTCCAGGCCGAGAACTCGGTGCCACGGTCGAAGGTGATCGACTGACGTGCATCGGCGGGCAGGGGAGCCAGCCCCTGGATCAGCGCTTCCATGATCGGCTTGGACTGGCGATCCTCATTGCGCATCACGACAGCATAGCGACTGACGCGTTCGACCAGAGACGTCACATTGACTTTCCCATACTCCTTGCGAAACATCATCAGATCACATTCCCAGTGGC
>NZ_JBQFYA010000054.1:0-1151 GCF_056541245.1 Ruegeria sp. AI3 | reverse complement strand
TATCACAAATAAGACCAAATGCTCCTATAATCAAGAGACATAAGAACAAATGGACATAAATGAGCGACTAAAAGAGGCCGTATCTGCTAGCGGTTTGAGTTTGCAGGATTTTACCAATAAGATCGGAGCGAACTACCGAACCATGCAGCACTATCTCTCGGGCTCCAGGAAGGTGAGCGCTGAGCTTTTAGCAGCAATGGCGGAGCATTTGGACATATCACCAACGTGGCTTCTAACCGGGCGAGGCGCCCGATTGATCACGGAGAGTGTCGGAGCAAATGCTCATGAGAACCAAGCTTTGGCACTTCAACCCAATGATCGTGTTGAAGAGTTTGTCGCCATTCCGCACTTCGATGCGCAGGCGTCCGCTGGCTTCGATTCGCTAGTGGAGGCCGACGTCGGCTCCGGTTACTACAGCTACAGTCGGGCTTCCATTCAGCGGCGCGGGCTAAGTGAGGATCATCTGTCGGTGATCCGCGTGACTGGCGACAGCATGGAGCCAGAGCTCTCAGATGGTGATCTCGTCCTGATCGCCACGGATCAGAAAGAGCCACGCAACGGCTTTATGTTCGCCGTACATTATGACGGGCAACTGTTTGTTAAACGCGTACAGCGGTTGCCAGGTAATAGGCTCCAGCTGATCAGCACCAACGCACGATACCCACCGATCATTGTGGATTTGGAGGCACCAGAGGATGTCCGATTGGAAGGCAGAGTGGTCGCATCCATGCGTGAGTGGTGAGAGTTAATGCCGTTTTTGGAAACATCCGGCATCATCCGGCATAGTCCAGTTTAGTTCGGGCCATCCTTGCCGAACGGCCGATTTTGCCGCGCCGTCCCGCATCGCCAATAAAACAAGGCTATCATGCGATGACCTTCATCCACCTGTTCCAGTTTAAACCGTACTCACCGTTCCAATTAATTCCGATCCCCCCCAGCGCGGCGCCCCCGAGGTATTTTTAGCCAGATGAAGGGGATCCGGTCAGTGATGGGTGGGGTGCGCGCGTGTTTGCCTGAGGTCACGAGCGGACCTGCCATGCGCCGTGCGGAACGCCCGGGCAAAGCTGGATTGCGAGGTGAAGCCGGTGGCCAAGGCCACATCCATCAGGGGCATGTCGGTATCCGCAACCAGTCGGCGCGCCTCGGCCAGG
>NZ_JBQFYA010000053.1:0-1182 GCF_056541245.1 Ruegeria sp. AI3 | reverse complement strand
CGCGACTTATTCAGTGATTTTCGACACAACGCCGGCGCCGACGGTGCGGCCGCCTTCGCGGATCGCAAAGCGCAGGCCCTGCTCCATCGCGATCGGCGCGATCAGCTCAACGCCGAACGACACGTTGTCGCCGGGCATGACCATCTCGGTGCCTTCCGCCAAGGTCACGGTGCCGGTCACGTCAGTGGTCCGGAAGTAGAACTGAGGACGGTAGTTCGCGAAGAACGGAGTGTGACGACCGCCTTCTTCCTTGGTCAGGATGTAGGCTTCGGCTTCGAACTTGGTGTGCGGTGTAACCGAACCCGGCTTACACAGAACCTGGCCACGCTCAACGCCGTCACGGTCAACACCACGCAGCAGCGCGCCGATGTTGTCGCCCGCTTCACCGCGGTCCAGCAGCTTGCGGAACATTTCAACGCCGGTGCAGGTGGTTTTCGAAGTGTCGCGGATGCCGACGATTTCGATTTCGTCACCAACGTTGATCACGCCGCGCTCAACACGACCGGTCACAACGGTACCACGACCCGAGATCGAGAACACGTCTTCGATCGGCATCAGGAACGGCTGGTCAACAGCACGCTCAGGGGTGTCGATGTACTCATCAACGGCCGCCATCAGTTCCTTGATCTTCTCTTCGCCGATTTCAGGCTTGTTGCCTTCCATCGCGGCCAGAGCCGAACCTGCGATGATCGGAATATCGTCGCCAGGGTATTCGTAGCTGGACAGCAGTTCGCGAACTTCCATCTCAACCAGTTCCAGCAGCTCTTCGTCGTCAACCTGGTCAACTTTGTTCAGGAACACGACCATCTTCGGGATGCCAACCTGGCGGCCCAGCAGGATGTGCTCGCGGGTCTGCGGCATCGGGCCGTCAGCAGCGTTCACAACCAGGATCGCGCCGTCCATCTGAGCAGCACCGGTGATCATGTTCTTGACGTAGTCGGCGTGGCCGGGGCAGTCAACGTGCGCGTAGTGGCGGTTCTCGGTCTCGTATTCCACGTGGGCGGTCGAGATGGTGATGCCGCGCGCTTTCTCTTCCGGCGCACCGTCAATCTGGTCATACGCTTTAAAGTCACCAAAATACTTGGTGATCGCTGCGGTCAGCGTCGTCTTACCATGGTCAACGTGCCCAATCGTGCCGATGTTGACGTGCGGTTTTGTACGCTCAAACTTTTCCTTTGCCAT
>NZ_JBQFYA010000052.1:0-1159 GCF_056541245.1 Ruegeria sp. AI3 | reverse complement strand
GGCGGGCGGATGTCCGGCAGGATCAGGCCAAAGGTCGAGGCCACTTAGGTGCGCATATTTGCGATCCGGGCATCCAGACCCGTGCCGGCGTTCAGAACCATGCTGATAAGATCCGGGGCAAATTCCAGATGCACGTCGTCGAGGTCCAGAATATCCCCAATGGCCTGTGAGACAGGCGCATCGGAGTCGGTTTGTGCAGTGTCCTCGGCTCCCTCTTCGCCCTGTTGTTTTCGATGGACCCGAAAGGCTGTATAGCCAAGTACGGCGGCCCCGAGGATAAACGGCAGAAACGGCAGCCCGGGCACCAATGCAAACAAAAACATTAACACCGCAACAGTGCTCAGCGCGGCGGGGTGGCGCCCCAGCTGCGAGAAGATCGCGTTGTCGGTTGCGCCCTGCGTGCCGCCCCGGGCCAGCAACAGGGCAGATGCAATCGAGATGATGACGGCCGGGATTTGCGACACCAACCCATCCCCAACGGTCAGAATCGCGTAAGTCTCAAAGGCCGACGAAACCGGCATGCCATGCACGATCACGCCCATCACCAAGCCCATGACAAGGTTCAGCAGGGTGATCAGCAACCCCGCGACGGCGTCGCCCTTGACGAATTTCGACGCCCCGTCCAGTGAACCGAAAAAGGTTGTTTCCTGTTGTTCCCGTTCGCGCCGTTCCTTGGCCTGCTGGTGATCGATTGCACCTGCGGACATGTCGCTGTCGATGGCGAGATGTTTACCCGGCATCCCGTCCAGCGCAAATCGTGCGCCGACCTCGGCCATCCGTGCGGCACCTTTGGTGATGACCATGAAATTCACGATCAGCAAAACGCCAAACACAACGAGGCCCAGGAAAATGCTGCCCCCCATGACAAACTGGGCAAACCCTTCAATCACGTCCCCAGCCGCGTTAGGGCCGGTATGGCCCTGACCGATGATCAGCTTGGTGGACGAAACATTCAGCGACAGGCGCAGCATCAGCGATGCCAGCAAAATGGTCGGAAAGGACGAGAAATCCAGCGGTCGTTCGATAAACAGGGTCAGGGTAAAGATCAGGATCGCCAGCGCAAACGAGGCGGCCAGCCCAAGGTCCAGCACCCACGCAGGCATTGGCAGGATCATCATCACAATGACCGTCATCAGCGCCAGCGCCAACAGAACGGTGG
>NZ_JBQFYA010000051.1:0-1259 GCF_056541245.1 Ruegeria sp. AI3 | reverse complement strand
GAAAGAAGACCGGTATGACTCCATCGGCCTATAAGGGGCGTACGGATGCGTTAAAATCGGTTTCGCAATAGAGCGGCCCCAACTGCCTCAGCCGCATCAGCAACCCCTCTGATTTTTTCACAATAACTGTCTGCGCCGATAGGGCCGGGCGATCCGTTCCTTAGGGCGCTGCAAACCAAAACACGAAGAGGCACCACCCACCCCCAATTCTCTTAAACCGCAAACCGACCAACCACACAGAAACACGACCCGCCTGAATGCGCGTCAGCTGGGAATCCAAACAAGGTCGCCTGGAGCAGTAGTAATGTCGAACCCGCAAACCCCGAAACCATCTGCAGTCTGGCCACTCCGGCGAGTCTTCGTCACCAGAAATGAACTCCAACGGTCCAACGCTTTCTTGGTTCTGACGACCGTGCTGATGGTTATTGGCTGGTGGACACAAGGGGCTGCGGAAACCGTCGATGTGTCCGACGCGGTGCGAAGCGCTGGTGTCAATGCAGACGCCTCGACCATTGTTGTAAAGCGTCTGTCCGACGGACAGACCTGGCTCAGCAACCCCGAGCGCGCGCAGCAACGGTTTTCTCCGGCATCCACGTCCAAGATCCCGCACACGCTGATTGCATTGGAAACGGGTGTTGCCCAGCCTGATACAGTGTTTGTCTGGAAGAAGGTTGTCACGTGGAACCAGGATTGGAACCGGGATCACACGCTGACTACGGCGTTTCGGCAGTCTGTGGTCTGGGTGTTTCAGGAGATTGTCCAGATCGCCGGGCACCAAACCATGGCCGATTGGATGAACAGGTTTGACTATGGCAACGCGACCATCGGCGCGACAGATCATCTGACGACCTACTGGTTGGATGGCACGTTGCGGATCTCGGCTGAAGAACAGGTCGCGTTTGTTTCAAGATTTGTGAGGGAACAACTGCCGATTTCGGAACGCACGCATGCGGTCGCGCGGGTCATCATGTTCAACGAGCGCGGCGACAACTGGTCCTTGTATGCCAAGTCCGGTTGGCGGCACGGCGAGGATATCATGGACATCGGCTGGTATGTTGGATGGGTGCACTGTGCCAAAGACACGTATGTATTTGCCCTCAACCTGGATATGCCGGATGGGTCCTATCGGACTTTTCGGCAAAGCGCTGCTACCTCGGTTCTGAACGATATCGGCGCGTTTGACTGCCGCTGATGCGAAGCTGGGTGTTCATTTTTGGCATGTGCCTATGGTCTTCCACCTCAAGCGCAGAGGCCCCCGG
>NZ_JBQFYA010000050.1:0-1194 GCF_056541245.1 Ruegeria sp. AI3 | reverse complement strand
TGTGAACGCAGGCAGCAACGCCGTGAAGATCCTACAGCGACTGCTCAGTGAATTCCAGGAGCCGGTCACCGTCGATGGCGCGCTCGGACCTCAGACTGCAGCCGCCACGAGACGGGCATTTGCTAAGGCCGGTGTCCATTTGGTCGACGCTTATGGCATCCCTCGGCGCAACTACTATTTCCGGACCGCTGACCACCGCGCAGCTTCGCGCAAATACGCCCGTACCCGCGCTGGCGGTAAAGGCGGCTGGATTCGACGCGCCGAAGAGTTCATCAGCGCGCAATTTCACATGAGCGATTCAGAGTTTCAGCGGAGGGTTTCGGCATGGGCATGATCGGACGGATTTTGACAGGGCTTTCCGGCGGCGGTCGGAATGTGGTGGCCGAGACGGCCGAGGTGTTCCGCGTGAACGCGGAGGCCAGCGCACAGCGGCAATCGGATTATGCTCAGGCCGCGCTGGCGCAATTCGGCACGGAGTTTCAGATTGAGCGCAAGGGGTGCTTTGACCGCTTCATAGACGGTCTCAACCGATTGCCGCGCCCGCTGATGGTAGTGGCGACATTCGCGCTGTTCGCATCAGCGATGTTCGATCCGATCTGGTTTGCGGAGCGGATGCAGGGGTTGGCACTGGTGCCGGAACCACTCTGGTGGCTCGCAGGCACGATCGTCGCCTTCTATTTCGGTGGCCGTTTCCAAATCAAGGCGCACGAGTTCCAGCAAACAGTGGCTCAGGCGACAGCGATGGTTCCGCAGGTCATGGAGAACATCAGCCGTCTTCGCGCGTTGCGGCATGATAGCCCCGGTGTGGCCGACACAGGGACAGATACTGAGCTGACCGTTGCGTCGATCGAACCCAGCGACAACCCGGCCGTCCAGGCTTGGCGGGAGGCATCTGCGTGACACTAGACATCGACACCGGTCTGAAGCTGGCAAGCTTCGGACTATCTATTGCCGCCATGGTCTATGCCTTTTTCGTCAACCGGCGAAAGGATGTGGATGAGCGTTTCCGAGAAGGCTCCAATCGGATGGACCGCCACGAGAACCGGATCGCGACGATTGAGCAGACCGTCCAGACCATGCCTGGCAAGGACGACATGCATTCCCTTCAACTCGAGCTGGTCAAGCAGACCGGCTCTCTCAACGAAATGCGCGCGGTGATGGAGGGCCATGCCAAGATCACGGCACGCCTCGAGG
>NZ_JBQFYA010000049.1:0-1203 GCF_056541245.1 Ruegeria sp. AI3 | reverse complement strand
CCAAGCGGTCGAACACCGCGTGCTGTTGCGCCTCAGGCATTTTGTTCAGCGCAAAGGGCGCCATCAGATCGAATTCGACCCGCATCGGCTGTTTCCAGAACGCCCCGCCCTCCATCAGTGCGCGCGGCACGGCGCGTTCGTCATCGGTTTCGGGCAAGGTGCCCCATGGCGCGTTCGGGTTGATCAGGACGATGGCGCGGGCCAGCCCGCGCGCCGCGACCTGCTGCGCCACAACACCCGCGATGGCGTGACCCAGTAGCACTGGTTTGCTCTCCAACCCCTGCACGAAGTCAGCAATGTCATTGGTGTAATCGGCGACGGATGTGTCGGTCAGACCGGGATCCGGCTCGGCCGTGGGGTCACCGCCATGATAGCGCAGCGCGGGCGTGTGCACCGTCCAGCCCCGGTCGCGAAAGAACCCTGCATAGTCTTCCATGCACCACGGACCGGCAAAGGCCCCGTGAATCAGAACAATCTCTTTGGTCATCAAAACGCCTCCCGTTCCGATCACAGTATCGGCATCCTGCAAGACGTTACAACTGCGCGTGATCGCGGTTGCGTGGCGGGTTGGACCACTTAAACTCAGGCACATGAGTTTTGTCACTGATAACCAGCTTCCCCTGCTGATCCTGTTCTTTGTGATTGGATCGGTAGGCACGGCCTTTCTGTTCCGCAAACCGGCAGGTCATCGGGCGTGGAAGCTGGCCGATCTGGTCTGGGTGGTCTTGGGCGGTATCGGTGCGCTGGTGGCGGTGCTGGCGGGGCTGTATGCCTCGGACAGCTCCCGGCTGGACCGGCAGATTGATGTGGCCTATGCCGCATCGCGGGCCTTTGACCGGGACGCGGCGCGGTTCCGGCTGCGGTTCTGCGATCCGGCCTTTGATCCCGATACGGCTGTTTTGTGCGACAAGGTCGAGTTCCTGTCGGCCTCGACCGCCAGCAATGCCGACCTGCCCCTGTTCATTGCGGTGACAAACGAGGTTGCCCCTTTGCAGGGTCTGCAATTCCTGTTTGGACGGCAGGCCAAGGATGACATGGAAGAGAGGCGCGGGATGGCGGCAAAGGCGGACGCCTTTGATATCGAACAGTTTCTTGTGTTCACACCGCTGGACGACGCAACCCAAACCGCCATCGATAACATGCGCCGCAAGGTGCCCACGATTGCCGGGGACTATGTGATCCTTGCGCAAAGCTATGACGATC
>NZ_JBQFYA010000048.1:0-1295 GCF_056541245.1 Ruegeria sp. AI3 | reverse complement strand
TGGGCTCGAAGCAGTCATCCGACAGCTTTAGTCAAAGGACTGTTTTGCGGATGCAAGCGGTCATTGGGGCCGCTTGCGGGATAGATAGAGGTGACCAACTTTGAAGCAGGGCTCGATGCGTCTTAAAGCTCAACTCCGAGATTCTACCGCCGTCTGATCCGCTCGCGACGGCGCTCGCGACGTTCGATGTTTATCTGATGATCATGGCCTAGCGCCCGATAGAACCCCACTCCCTTGGACCAGTTCACAAAGTGGGCAAAGCTGTCGACCTGATCGTCGTTGCGTCCGCGTGGAAAGGATTGAAGCTCTCGTTTGAATACCGGCAGCCAGGGTGCATCTGCAGGCAGATAAACCTTGCCCTCTTCGACAGGACCGCAAGCGGACTGGAACCGGGTTTCCTTGTCCTTGTCGGGTTTAATGCGTTCGTAGCGCCGACGGTCATCACGAAACAGCTCGTCCAAAAGAGGTTTGCCTGAGGCCGCATCTTCGATCAGGACTCGATCGGGATCCCAACGGCCGACAAGTTGCAGTGCCTTGGCTTTCAGGTCTGGGTAGTCTACCTGCCCGCGCCAGACGTCGATAAGATACCACGCATTTTCGCGGAACCCCCAGGTTGTACAGACAGAGAAATCAGACCGGGGATCCGCGGACATCCCCGTATCCCAGCTTTGAACGACAAGCTGATACCAGCGGCGATCTTCGATGGTCTCGTAGGTGCCAAACCACTCCCAGCGCAAGGGCGACCCGTCGGGAGCAATGGGGTTCTGCTGATACTGGCAATTGAACACGGCCGAGCCCATTTCGCGACGCTTGGTATCCAGCGTTTGCTGATCCAAACGGGACGGGCACAGGAGATCACCCGGTTTGCGGCGCATGACCCTTCCACGCCCAAGAGGAACCACCTCATGGTCTTCGGCGATGGCAGGCAGATTCAGATGCCGATAGGTCCCGCGTTCGAGCAGAAAACCCGGCGGATCCATCTCGTGCAACCGTTGCGCAACCATAACCACGCGCCCTTCGGCCGGATTGTCGAAGCGCGACAACAAGGTCCCCTCAATGAACTCCTGCGCCTTGACCAGCTCGGCTTCGGAGCCGGCATCTCCGGCTTTCAGCAGGTCATCGATGATGATGTAGTCAGCGCCATGACCGGTGACAGAACTTCCAATGGAGACAGCCTTACGGCTGCCTCCCTTTGTGGTGCGGATTTCTTCTGAGGTGTTGCCCTTTCTAGCCAAGACCGTTTCAGGGAACATTTCCCGGTACCAGCGCGCAGACATGATCCGACGACAATCTTC
>NZ_JBQFYA010000047.1:0-1327 GCF_056541245.1 Ruegeria sp. AI3 | reverse complement strand
ACTCAGACTTCAGATACAGATTCACCAAATTCATTAAGTCAAATGCAATACTCTCTTTTTCGGCCTCTTTTTCATTGATGAGTCTTAGCAGTTGCTTGAATATTGCTTTAGGTGCGTCTTCATTGGGATTCATTCTCAATAAAACGCTTTGAATCCGTTCATTTACCTCTGCAAACTTTGCGTCGTCTCGCTTTCCATATTCGGGGGCAAACGCCAAAATGACAGCAAAGTCATCGCGTAGTTGGTCTATCCAATTCTGGCGGAAATCTGCAAGTTTCATGCGCCTTGAAAGCTCGAGCTGCAGCTTTCGTTCTTGAGCGGCTCGATATTGCGCCTCCTTTGAAGCTGCTGCTGAACGCTTCTCGGCAGAACGATTTATTATTGTAGTTACTGCAAGAGTAATCAACGGCACGACCACCAGAGTTATCAATTCCTTGTGGCCAATAATCCATTGGTTCCATGCAGTGAGAAGTTCCAAACTCAAACCCTCCCTTCTAAATACGGCTTCGTGTTGTGTTCTGTATCTTTCAGATCGCAATCCTCTTGAACCGACCAACAACCACAACCGCCAGCACCAACAAGGGCAATGCAAACGACCGCCCTGTGATCTGCAAGTTGAACCCAAGGTAAGACACCACGCTGCCCTCAAACAGGATCAGGGACTCTTCCCATGAAGTGCCCTCGAACCCGCTGCCCGCGTTGACACCGAACTGGGTCAGGAACAGCACCGCCACAGCGCCCAGAAATCCGATCACGCCCCAGCGCAGAGGTAGGATCAGACCCAATACAAGCGCAAAGCCAGAAATCGCGTAGACGAGCATTATCCCTTCCCCTCAAGGTACCGCCGCTTGGCCTCTTCCATTCGGCCCATCTCGCGCACCGTGTTTTCAATGGCGACCTCGTCGCTCTTGTCGGCATATCGGAACTCACTGTCGGCGTAGCGGTTGATCTCCTGTATCACCATGTCCACCGTGATCGGCTGACGCAGGTCTTCGATCATGGCCTTCTTAGTGTCGTAGTCTCGGAACAGGAACAACTCGGGGGTTTCCATCCACTCGTCGGGCAGTTCGAAATCCATCGCGCGGACCTTGACCGCGTCGGTGATGTTCTTGATCGCGCGGCCGGTAAAGCGCTCATCGGCCTGTTGGATCGCCTTGAGGTAGGTGCCCAGTTTGGCAATCGTGTCCATTTGCCCGATATCGTCGGACACCCGATCATAAACCTGCAGCAGCGCGTCCTCATGTGGGCGGGAATGACTTTCGAAACTGGCGGCGACGGCCTTTTTGATCTCTTGCGCAGCATAGGCTTCGTGCTCACCCAGCGGGAT
>NZ_JBQFYA010000046.1:0-1270 GCF_056541245.1 Ruegeria sp. AI3 | reverse complement strand
ATCGGAAATTTATGTTGACTGTTTTAGTAAGTTTTAAAGGTGAGCACAAGCCGCCAAAATGGGTGGGTCCAAAAACAAAAAGACCAATCAACCTGTCGTTTGCACCCTTATGGTGGGTCTGGGAGTATCGAAACTGCATTGGCTGGTGGAAGCGTCCCACGTGGGCCAGCCAATATACGCAACCTGCCAAAACGTTAATTTTTGAAGGCGTTGCAGACTCAATGAGCCTATCTGTGCTAAACCCTTCTGCGAAGTGGGGGACTTCAGAGGGGCGGCATGTCTCAGAGCCTGCAGGACTGGCTGGGCGCACTTGGATTGTCTGACTACGCGCAAGCCTTTTTGATTAACAAAGTTGATTTCGAGATACTGCCCGATTTGACGGGCGAAGATCTGGTGGAATTGGGGATCACGGCGATTGGTGACCGGCGCAGACTGTTGCGGGCCATTGGCGACCTCGAAACAGTGGCGCAGGATGAGGACTCTAAGTCTGATCCCCCAACCGAGCCTGCGCGGCGGCAGGTCACGGTCATGTTCGCGGACCTGTCAGGATTTACCACGCTTTCCAGCGAACTTGATGCCGAAGACATGCATGCCCTGCTCAACGAGTTCTTTGGCAAGGTGGACAGTGTTGTCGAAAAATACGGCGGGCGTATCGACAAGCATATTGGCGATGCGGTTATGGCTGTGTTCGGCGCACCTATATCGCACACAAACGATACCGAACGAGCGGCGCGTGCCGCGTTGGATATCCATACAGCCGTCAAAACACTGACACGGCCGCTGACTTGCCATATCGGTATTGCCTCGGGTCAGGTGATCGCAAGCACCACCGGCAGTCAGGCGCATACGGAATACACTGTCACCGGCGATGGTGTGAACCTTGCGTCGCGCCTGACGGACATCTCGTCTCCCGGTGAAACTCTGGTGTCGCATGATATTCAACGCGCTCTGGGGCCTTTGTTCATTGGCGAATCTGTGGGTGTGCAGGCCATCAAGGGTCTGAAAGACGATGTCGAAGTCTGGCGATTGGACAGGCTGGCCCAAAACATCCGGACACGACGGCACCGCTTCGTGGGGCGCGAGCGCGAGATGTCCTTGTTTGCGGCCACGTTTGAGAGGTGCCAGCGGCACGGCAAAGGTGAGGTTCATATTATTCTGGGGGAACCCGGCATCGGTAAAACGCATCTGTCCGAGCAGGTTGTCGAAATGGCGGACAGCCTGTCTTATTCGATCCATGCCGGTGTCGTCATGGATTTTGGGGCGCGCGAAG
>NZ_JBQFYA010000045.1:0-1391 GCF_056541245.1 Ruegeria sp. AI3 | reverse complement strand
GGACAAAGCCGCCCTTCAGTCAGTGGGTGGTTCGTAGGGGTCCGGCGTTCCTGGGGGGATCGGAGGAAACTCCTCGAAGGTAGCAATGTGCTCCTGCAACTGCGGCAGCGCTTTTTCGGCCGCCCATGTGTGCGGGAAGAGTACGCTTTCACGCTCATGCGGATCATTCAGTAGGTTGTAGACCCTTGGTGTGTCGAAAGACTCCGTCGCGCCAAAGGCTGTTGTGTTCTCTTTGAACAGAACTTTCCAGTCCTTCCATTTTACACCGAATATCTGTTCGCCCATGTAAACGATCACGCCTTCTCGGTTCGATCTCGGCTGGACGCCCAGAAAGAACTCGGACTGGTCGATGCCATCAAATGCCCGGTCGTCCGGCACTTTGCCCCCCGCGAATGCCGCCAGTGTTGGAAAAAGGTCCATCGAGTGGACAACGTCATTGCTTTCTGAACCAGCGGGGATCTTCCCCGGCCACTTGATGGCGAAAGGCACGCGCATGCTGCCTTCGAGGCTGGTGAACAGAGTGCCGCGCCATGGCCCCGCAGTACCATGTACCGCAGGAACCGGCGAGACATTGGCGTTTCCAACCGGAAGAGCTTCGGGGCCGTTGTCTGCAGTAAAAATCACCACGGTTTCGTCGGAAACGCCTGCCGCCTCGATCGCACCAACGATACGTCCAATATAGCTATCTGTTTGAAGTAGAATGTCGGCCCAGACGCCGTTTCCAGTAGCGCCACCAAACTCCTCGGACGCGATGTTTGGATAGTGGGTCTGCGTATATGCAAGATAGATGAAAAACGGCGCGTCTGCGGCACTCTTAGCTTCGATGAATTCGATGGCCTTTTTCGTCAGGTCGCCATCTATCTCGCCGCGATAGTCCAGATCGTAGTCCCGCGCAACGGTCGCCGGTTCGCCTGCAATACCCTGCATCACAACTGGCTCTTCCATGTTGGCTTCAGCAAATCCCGGAAGCGTGCGCCAGACTGTAACGTCCGTGGTTTCAACACCGTAAAACTCGTCGAATCCTTGATTCGTTGGATAGCGCCCTTCGGTCCATCCAAGGTGCCATTTTCCGTACATGGCCGTGTTGTATCCAGCGTCTTTGAGCATCTCGGCCATCGTGACTTCCCACTGAGTCAGACCGTAAACGCCGCCTCCCAGTGGGACTGTATGGTTTCCGCTCCGAATGCCATATCGTCCTGTCATGGTCGCTGCGCGGGACGGCGTGCACTGACTCTCGACGTTGAAGTTCGTGTGTCGTAATCCTTCCGCAGCGAGAGCGTCCATCATGGGGGTCGCCGCGACACGGATTATGCCGTCTCCATGAGCCTAGGTTCGCACCAGCAAAAATTATCTAGAAATATGAATATGATGTTGGGCTTATCTTGAGCTGA
>NZ_JBQFYA010000044.1:0-1628 GCF_056541245.1 Ruegeria sp. AI3 | reverse complement strand
CGACATCTCAATGAAGCTCAGAAAGAAGGTGGAAATGCTCTTCGCCCACCTCAAACGCATTCTCGGCCTGGGTCGGCTCCGATTACGTGGCCCATGCGGCGCAAACGACGAATTCCTCCTCGCCGCCACCGCCCAGAACCTCCGCAAACTGGCCAAGATCTTTCCCGCACCGCAGCAAACACGTAAAGCCTGATCAGAAAGGCACTCGCGCTCGGTTCAGCACACCACTTTCTGCGTCCGCAACACGTTGTTTTTCCACAGAATCGGCGGATTTCGTTGAAAAACTCTTGGTTGATTGAGTGGTAAGTCGCTGATTCAATTCGTCCTGTAGGGAGGAATTGGCGATGATGGGACCGAGGCAGGAAGCGCAGGCGGCGTTGTTCTACGAGTTCTCGCTGGAAGATCATGTCCCGCAAGATCACCTGCTGCGCTCGATTGATCGGTTCGTCGATCTTGGCAGCATCCGGTCGCATCTGGCGGAGTTCTACAGCCATACTGGACGCCCCTCGGTTGACCCCGAGTTGCTTATCCGAATGCTACTCGTGGGCTACTGCTTCGGGATCCGGTCCGAGCGGCGGCTTTGTGAAGAGGTTCATCTGAACCTAGCCTATCGGTGGTTCTGTCGGCTCGATCTGAACGACCGTGTGCCGGATCATTCCACATTCTCGAAGAACCGGCATGGGCGGTTCCGCGAAAGCGAACTGCTGCGCTACCTGTTCGAGATGACCGTGGCACACAGCATTGAGGAAGGCCTCGTCAGCGGTCAGCGTATGGCCATCGATGCAAGCTTGATCGAAGCCGATGCCAACAAGCAGAACTCAACGCCGAAGGAAGAGTGGGACGCCTCAACCGTTGATCCGACCGACGCGCCCCGCGCCGTCCGCGAGTATCTCGACACGCTGGACGAGGCTGCGTTCGGCGCTGCCAGCGAGGTTCAGCCCAAGTTCACATCGCATTCCGATCCGGCGAGCCAATGGACCGCAGCCCGCAAAGGCCCTGCATTCTTTAGCTATTCCGACAACTACCTGATCGATACAGATCACGGAGTTATCATCGACGTCGAAGCCACCAGATCAATCCGTCAGGCTGAGGTCGGATCGACCAAGACCATGTTGAACCGAGTAAAGGAACGGTTCGATCTGCATCCGGAGAGACTAATCGCGGACACCGCCTATGGCACCGGCCCACTTCTGGGCTGGCTGGTTGATCGCAAGATTGCGCCGCATATCCCGGTGTTCGACAAGTCCGGTCGCAATGACGGCACCTGGACCCGCGCCGACTTCGAATGGGATGCTGAGAATGACCAATACATCTGTCCCGAAGGTCACGCCCTCAAGCAGTTCCGCCGCAACTACTCAGACCCCAACCGCGGTCCGACGGGCAAGGGCACCGCTCGCTATCGCGCTCTGAAAGAGGTCTGTCAGGTCTGCCCATCGAAAACCAAGTGCTGCCCCAACGCGGATGCCCGCAAGATCAGCCGCGAAGAAACAGAAGACGCCCGCCAGGTGGCTCGAGACATTGCCAAGACCCGCCAGTACGACATCTCAATGAAGCTCAGAAAGAAGGTGGAAATGCTCTTCGCCCACCTCAAACGCATTCTCGGCCTGGGTCGGCTCCGATTACGTGGC
>NZ_JBQFYA010000043.1:0-1732 GCF_056541245.1 Ruegeria sp. AI3 | reverse complement strand
ATAGAGGCCGTGTCCACGTTTTCGACCTTCGACAAAATCAAGGATCCCTACCGCGATCATAGCCATGGAGTGATCAAAATCGAAGGGTGCACACTGTTCTGGAAGATTGATCTGCATGAGGAAATTACATTTTCAAGGCCTTTTCTTTCTTTGCATCGCTGGTTTGGCTCCTCGAATATGCTCACTCCAGTGGCATCGACTTGCATACGGTGGGCGTGTTGCCCGAACCAAATTTCCGTTCACGTTCCCGGAATGGAGCCGCCTTGGTTGGGACCAAACTTCTACAGGGTTTGTGAAGACCATCAATCTTCTCGGTCACTCAACCATCCGGCGTTGCGCGTTATTCTGAAGTTTTGGTATCCCGTTTTACACCTCCGCCTTCAGAACCGCGCCAGACGGGACAAGTCCCGTTTCCACGTATCGCCACAAAGCCACGATGAGCTTGCGGGCAAGAGCCACGATGGCAACTTTCTTTCTCATTCCCGGGCGCTCGGCGGTGTATTTCCGGAACCAGCGCGCAAGGGCACTTTGTGGTTGGTACCGCAGCCAGCACCACGCCAGTTCGATCCCGAGGGTTCGGGCCGGTCGGTTTCCGGCTTTGCTGATGCCCTGGCTTCGCTCCACGTCGCCGCTGGAATAGGGGCTGGGCGTCAGGCCGAGGTAAGACGACAGGTGTCGCCTGTTCTTGAACTCCCGGCCAAACACTTCGGCAGACAGAAGCATCGCGCTGTGCCGTCCAACGCCACGCAGCCCTTCGAGCAGCACGGCCTTTTCGTGTTCCGGGAACTGTTCAGATTCAGTCGCAAGGGCTTCGTCGCGTTCCTCTGCCAGAGCCTTGATCATGTGGTTCGCCAGCTCCAAGCGTTCGAAGGAACGGACGACCTCGCGCATCAGCTGAGGTGGGAAAGGACGGCCATCAGCAGTCTCGAGGCCTTCCAGTCTCTTGCGCCATGTCACCATCGCCGGATTGATGTGCCGAACGCCTTGAAGGGCGAGCAGGGCACGAATGCGATTGATGTGGCCAGTGCGTTCGCTCATCAACCTTTTGCGTTCTCTGTGGAAGCGCTTGGCATCTTCTTCGGCAACGGTTGGAACACGCACCGTGCGGAACGCCTTTCGATCACCGGAGGAATAGTTCTTCAGCAGAACGACCATGCCTTCGGCGTCGACGCGATCTGTTTTGACCCTGCGGGCTTTACGGTTCACGAGGAAGCTCGTGGGATCCACGACCAGCGTCTCGATCCCTTCGTTGGACAGAAGCCGCTGAAGCCAAAAACCATCGTACCCGGTCTCAAAGCAAACGACAGGTCGTTGATCCGCTCCGCAAAGCTCCGTCGCCTCCGCAACAGTCGTTCGAACCAGATCGATCAGTCCCGGCGTATCAAACCCGTCCAGGCGCACAGATTTGATCTTGGCCAAGTGCGGCGCATCAAGCGCCACAAGCCATTTCGATTTGCTCAGATCAATGGCGACAAAGCAGGTCGCAGCAATAGTAGGCGTCATCATCTTGGAAATCTCCACTCCTTAGATTTTGCGCCAAACCTATCCGGTCAGCGCGACCTCCTGCATGGAAACTTTTACAATCTCACCTATGATGGCGGGACAGAGAACCCGACCTCATTGGCCGACACACGTCGGGTTCTGACCATCCTTTTCCCCAGCGATTATTGAGTTCGGTCCCGGCCACGTGGTCGGGACTGGAAGCGCAACCTGCGCCGGAAAGGAGGTGAGT
>NZ_JBQFYA010000042.1:0-1820 GCF_056541245.1 Ruegeria sp. AI3 | reverse complement strand
GCAAAGCAGAAGTGTCACCACAGAGCGCGACGGAAGCAAGGCTTAGCAGCCCGGCGACCTCAGATATCGCAGGGCTGAAAAGCCTTGCGGGGGTCAGCGGAAGGCTTTGGTCTTTCGGCTATGCCTCGACAAGTGACCAATGATTGGTTTGAGTGCACCGTGTGAATGATCTTTCCGCTACTCTGCTTCTTACCTATTCGGTAACAACGGTCCTGAAGCTGCTTTTGATATGGTTTTTGCTGAAAATGCTCGACCGTTTCACGAACGCGGGACTTGTTGTTTTGTTTGGTTTGTCGGTTTGTCTGTATCACGCGCAGGCAATTTATCGCGGCAAGTTACTATGTGACGATCCGCGTGGCTGGGTCGACTTTCCGGATCTTCCCGCGGCTGTGAACTGGGTTATCTCAGCACGCGATTGCCCCGCACCTATTGGTCAACCCTTTGATTGGGTATTTTTTAACATCACCGGTCCGATCTCGATTGCTGTGACTGTACTGCTGGTTCTACGACCTCTATCTCGATCGCGGATCTGAATGTCCCTACGACCCCTCTGTCACTGAGCGCATTCTCACTGTTTTTGAACCCATCGAATACTGAAACCCGACCGGAGCGGAAGCCCCGTGAACCAACAGGGTACGACAGGAGACAACCAATGGCATTCCAAAACGACACCAACAAAGGCAGCGTTGAAAAGATGGTGGTCAGGCTGCGGCGCATCGCGAAATCCGCCGCCTCTAACAGCGCCGATACTGATGCAATGGCAGACATGTTGCGCCCCCTTACCGACGAACTGGCCAAGATGGGCGTTCTGACAGGCGCGGATCAGATGACAGAACCGCAGCCGCCCGAGGTCGCTGCCCTGACAGCTGGTCAACGCGCTGCACTTGTCCTCGCCGATCAGGCATCGCTGAGAGAACTGATGGCTTCGCTCATCGGGCGTCTTGATGCACATGCCGACGCGTTAAAGGAAGCGCCCTGACCGCCCCGGCACTCACCGCAGTCTTACCACCATTCCATACGATTGAAGTGGAGGCACTTATGCAAGTCACCATATTGGATCGCGCCCTGCAGCGCCGCCTTTGGGGCAACGGCTATCAAAGTATCACGCAGATTATCAAAACCGTTGGGATCACCAATACCTGTCCCTTCTGTGGCAAGCCTAGAGGGAAACCGGTGTTTCGACGCTACTGCGAGGATGGTGAGTGGTACGAAATCCAGACATGGGAGAACCCTTGTGGCCATGTCGATATGTACGACGCCGTGATCGAAGAAGCCCGCCAGCTCAAGCTTTCGCAAACCGCTACGAACGGAGGCGATCATGACTGACTTAGCGCCAGGCGACCGCAGCCGCGCCGATCCCATGGGGTGTGGCGTGGATCCGGTCGCGTACGAAAACGACACCCTGCGCGCTCCCACCGATGGCGGTGCTGCACATTGCAAGGGCTTCCTGCTCGAGGACAATCCTTTTCAGAGTGGTCGGGTTGACGACCGTTTGGCCGCAGACTGGGTTCGGGACTGGGAGGCTCGCCATCGGTTCGCGCTCGACAACGGGATGCATGCAGAAGTCGGGCGAGTGGCCTGTCTTCAGCATCTCCGCAATAGTCGCACCCGCTGGCAGGGAGGGATCGAGCCATGAGGTTCAAGATGTGGCCCCGTTTTGCCTTCGAAGACACACCCCGCAAGCGTGCCGCCTTGCGCCGCAAACAGCAGAAGGAACGCGAGGCTTTTCCATTGCTGGCCAATCAGATCGCAGAGCAGCAACCCAGTGAAGATGAGGTTATGTTCAAACGCGCAGTGGATTGGGAGCGGCAAGAGAAACG
>NZ_JBQFYA010000041.1:0-1834 GCF_056541245.1 Ruegeria sp. AI3 | reverse complement strand
GCCATTCCCGTATTGACCCTAGATGGAGGATGACGGGATGAAGCTATTTATCGGATTGGATGTGTCGTTGGCGAAGACCGCAGTGTGCGTGGTAAGCGAGCATGGCCGGATCGTCAAAGAGGCGGAGACTGAAAGTGACCCGGAAGCTCTGGCGCACTGGTTGGACGAACTTGACGGCAGTATCGCAGCGATTGGCCTTGAGGCTGGGCCACTGTCGCAATGGCTGCACAGAGGGCTGACCGAAGCTGGCCTGGAGGCGGTGCTCATGGAAACACGGCAGGTGAAAGGAGCGCTGAAGGCGATGCCGATCAAGACGGATCGGCGCGATGCAGAAGGGATTGCACGCCTTCTTCATCTCGGCTGGTTCCGCCCGGTCCACTGTAAATCCGTCTCTGCTCAGGAAACCCGGGCGGTTCTCGGCGCTCGAAAGGCTATCCAGCAGAACATGATCGCTCTGGAAATGTCGTTGCGCGGACTGCTGCGGAACTTCGGCCTCAAGGTTGGTGCGATCTCCCGCGGCAGGTTCGAGACACGCATTCGGGAATTGGCAGATGGCAATCCGATGCTGGAAACCGCAACAGCGCCAATGCTACGCGCCAGAGCAACGTTGCGACAAGAACTGGCAGCCCTTGAGAAACAGGTACGCCAGCTCGCCCAGGACGATCCAGTGTGCCATCGTTTGATGACAATGCCGGGGATCGGTGCAGTCGTCGCACTGACCTTCCGCGCAGCTGTCGATGATCCAACCCGCTTTCGATCTTCAAAGCGGGTCGGACCGTGGGTTGGCTTGACGCCTTCACGCAACCAGTCCGGAGAACGGGACCTGTCAGGCGGTATCACCAAAGCTGGTGACGTCAATCTGAGGAGGGCGTTGTGCCAGGCCGCAACCGTCATGATGAACCGCGGCCGATCGACATGGCTGAGAACCTGGGGAGCCCAACTCGCGCAGCGGCGCGGACGCAAAATCGCAATGGTCGCCCTCGCACGCCGTATCGCTGTCATACTTCATCGGATTTGGGTCGATGGCACAACCTTCCAATCAGATGCGGCGCCAAACCCTGCCTAACAGGATGACACCCCACCCGTTGCCTGCCTGATCGCAGGCCTTTGAGGTCCCGCAGGGACGTGGTTCCGATGATGCCGTGGTCAGGACAGTCGCCGACTTCAATCAAGCACGCCTATGAGATGGGCACATCGGAATTACATCGAACCAGCATCATGTTGGCAGCCGCCGCGCTGACCACGAACCGAAGCATGTACCCAAAGGATCTCAGCCGTAGGCCGCGACAGAAGCCAGGACCGGCACCAAGAATATCAAAGAACCTCTACGGCGGGTCAATTGTTGTGCGCAAAACCGCTTGACTGGGGTGCCTCCGTTACCGAAGTCCTGACCCTAGACGCACCTATCCTGCGATCTCGGCAAATAGCCTAAAACCAGACGTCGTAGTGCTGGCGAATGGTTCTGTTGCGAAGTTTAGCGAAGTTCAGGGAAATACATCTGACCTGCTTTGTTATGCGAGCAGTTCTCTGAACTGTTGAAAGGAACAGAGCCCGGGCGTGAACCGGCCTTTACGGATCATGTGCGCGACCTCGATGCCCGGGAGAGTCGCTGAAGCCGAAGCAAAAGATTTGAAGCCGAGCATCGGGCGGGTTCGTCTTTTGATGAAACGGTGGTCCTGTTCGACGATGTTATTGAGGTATTTCCGCCTCATCATCTCGATCGGGATCGGACAACCAAAGCCCTTGACCAACTCATTTATCGCCTTGATGCCATCAGTATTAGCACCGCTTTTGTCAATGACGATCTTCCTCGGAAGCCCGTTGACCTCCAGCA
>NZ_JBQFYA010000040.1:0-1885 GCF_056541245.1 Ruegeria sp. AI3 | reverse complement strand
GGAGGAAATTGATGTCGATTAAAGAACCGTTTACGGATTTGGACATTAAGACCGCGGATAGTGGTTTTTATGAGAATAACAGCGTTCCGATTGCGCTGATCAGTAAAGGCGTGATGGTTGCGCTAGTGCTTTGGGCGCTGATCTTTCCGGCGAACGCGAATAGCACTCTGGGCAGTTGGAACTCTCAGATTCTGGAGGTTTTCAACAGCTTCTACGTGGTCATCGTAGGCCTGTTTTTCTTCTTTCTGGCCATCGTTGCGCTGCTGCCGGCCACCGGCAAGCGGGTGATGGGCACGCCCGGGGAAAAGCCCGAGTTCTCGAACTTCTCATGGTTCTCGATGATGTTCGGCGCCGGTCTGGGTGTGGGCCTGATGGTGTTCGCCACCGCCGAGCCCCTGGGCCTGTGGGGCTCGAACCCCGTGGTTGTCGCGGGCGACGTGCCGGGCAATGAGCCCGAGGCGGTTCAGTCGGCCTATCGCTACACCTATCTGCATTATGGCTTCCACGCCTGGGCGATCTACGTGGTGACCGGCCTGTCGCTGGCCTATTACGCCTATACGCGCAACATGCCGCTGACCATCCGCTCGGCGCTGACGCCGCTGTTCGGCAAGCTGATGAACGGCTTCCTGGGCCATGTGGTTGACGTTCTGGGCGTTGTGGCAACGATCCTGGGTGTGTCGGTGACCATCGGCTATGGCGTAAGCCAGTTCATCGACGGTGTCTATGCGATCACCGGGATGGAGTGGATCATGGACCTGAGCGGTGACGTTCCGGCCCCGTCGAAGGTTGGCCTGATTGCAGGTCTGCTGGTGATCATGGGCCTGTCGATCATCTCGGCTGTGTCGGGTGTTGGACGAGGTGTTAAGTACCTGTCGAACCTGAACCTGGTGCTGTCGATCATCCTGCTGGGCACATTTGTCGTCTTCGGCTCGTTCGTCTTTGCGATGACCACCTATGGCACCGCGCTGGTGGACTACATCCTGCACTTCCTGTCGCTGAGCTTTGGTGCCTATGGTCCGCTCTCGGCCGAGGCGTTTGCGGCGGCTCTGCCGGCCGAGGCTCAGGCCCATGCGGATGCCCTGATGGGTGGCGCGACCAATGCCTGGGGCAGCTATGACGGCTTCAAGAGCGGCCTGGAAGGCGCAGCAGCGGAACTCGACGAGGCCACTCTGGCCGCGGCCTATGCCGCCGGTGAGCAGGGTCGTCAGTTTGGCTGGCAGGCAGGTTGGACCACGTTCTACTGGGCCTGGTGGATTGCGTTCTCGCCCTTCGTTGGCCTGTTCCTGGCGCGCATCTCGAAAGGTCGCACCGTGCGTGAGTTCATCCTGGGCTGTGTCTTCGCACCGGCGCTGGTCTGCTTTGCATGGATGACGGTTCTGGGCGGCACCGCGATCGATCTGGAACTGGCCGGTGAAGCCGGAGGCGCGATCATCGGGGCCTCGAACACCAACAAGCTGTTCGTGACGCTGTCCTACATGATCGACGGCGGTCTGTTGTCGATGCTGAACGTGATGTGCGTTGTACTAATCATGACCTTCCTGGTGACCTCGGCGGATTCGGGCATCCTGGTGATGAACACGATCATGTCGGGCGGCAGCCAGGAGACGGGCATCAAGCACCGCATCATCTGGGGTCTGATCCTGTTGGCGGTGATCGGCGCGCTGATCCTTGCAGCGGGTGAGAACAACCCGATGGACGCTCTGCGCAACGCGATGATCATCGGCGCGCTGCCGTTTACCATGGTGATGGGCCTGATGATGGTCGCCCTCGCCAAGGCGCTGTTCCGCGACAGCCAGCGTGACAAACACGCCGAGGCACCACAGGCCGCAGAATAAACCAATCAAAACACAAACAATCCAAGCGCCGCCCAAAAGGGCGGCGCTTT
>NZ_JBQFYA010000039.1:0-2123 GCF_056541245.1 Ruegeria sp. AI3 | reverse complement strand
ATCATCGCCAGACGTAACGCCTCATCATCCTTTGGCGCTGCGCGGTATTGCAGCGTGCTCCGCGCCAATCCAATCACGCGACAGGTGCGCCGTTCAGAGGTTGCCAGCTTTTGTCGGGTGTGGACCACGGCCTGACGAAGCTGGTCTGCCGTCAGGCCTTTGGCTTTAGATAATCAAGGCTCTCCTTGAGAATGAGTTTGTCCAGTTCAAGCTCAGCCACGATTTTCTTGAGCCGATCATTCTCTTTCTGCAGCGCCTTCAGATTGGCCATCTCAGATCGTCCCATCCCACCAAACCGCTTGCGCCATGTGTAATAGGTCGCATCACTGACACCAGCCGTTCTGCACGCCGTCGCGACATCCGAACCAGATGCCAGGCCCAGCTCAATCTCGCGCAAAAGCCGCAGAATATCTTCGTCCGAATACCGTTTCCGCGCCATCAATCCCGTCTCCAAAACTAAGCCAACTGTGGCACAGTTTTAGGGGGCCAAGACACCCAGAGGGTCAGGTAACGTTCGAAGATGCTCATGAGTAAGCCTCTGTTGTTTGATCGGTCAGCTTGCCCGACGTCAGCGCGGCCAGCCCCACCATCACCGAGGCGGTACCCAGCACAAGCGGCAGACCTCCGAGCTGATAGGTGAAACCTGACAAGACAGTGCCCAAAAGGCGTCCTGTCGCGTTGGCCATATAGTAGAAGCCAACATCCATAGTGACCCGCTCGGATTTGGTGAAAGCGAGAATCAGGTAGGAATGCAGCGAGGAATTGACGGCGAAGATCGCCCCAAAGACCAACAGGCCGAGAACCAGCGTGAGCGTCAACCATGTCTCAGGGCCGGATGACACCCAAACAGCCAGTGCTAGAGCCGCAGGAACACAGAAAAGGACCGCTGCCCAGCTGCGGGCAGCGCGGATCAGATCGCCTTCGGTCCGATCCGCGGCCTGCAGGATTTTGGGGGCATTGGCCTGCACTGCCCCGTACAGGATAATCCAGATCGCCATGAAGGTGCCGATCATAAAAAAGGCCGCACGGTTGCCGTCTTCCGTGCCGTCGGACAGGACAGCATAGAAATAGATCGGAATGCCGACGACAAACCACACATCCCTTGCACCAAACAGAAAAACACGGGCCGCTGACAGCCAGTTGACGTTTGCGGATTTTGAGAACACTTCGGAGAACTTGGCGCCCTTGCGCCCCTTGGGCAGGCCTGGTGGCATGAACAGGATCACGGCAAGCAGGATCACCGCCAGCACAAGCGCCATGATCAGTACAGCCCAAGTGAAGCCCAAGACGGCCAGCACCGCAGCCCCCAAAAGAAAGCCCAGACCTTTGACGGCATTCTTCGACCCGGTCAGCACGGCAACCCAACGGAACAGACCGCCACCGTCTGTGGGGGCCAGCAGTTTGACGGCGGATTTCGAGGACATCTTGGCCAGATCCTTCGCGACCCCACTTGCCCCTTGTACGATCATGACAAAGGCCACAGACGCGCCAATCGCCCAGTTAGGGTCTAGTTGTGTCAGCGCCAGCAGCGCCACGACCTGTAGTCCGAGCCCGGCAAAAAGTGTCGACGTCAAACCAAACCGCGCCGCGATCCAACCCGCTGCAAGGTTCGTCACCATCCCGGCGATTTCATACAACACAAACAGATAGGCCAGCTGTACTGGTGAGTAACCCAGCGTATGAAAGTGCAACAGCACCAGCATCCGCAAGGCCCCATGGGTCAGCATAAAGGCCCAATAGGCCGCAGTAACCGCGATATAGGCCGAAAGCCCCTCGGGCCGTTCGGTCACAGCGCGGACCCAACCATCAGCGCAACATCAACCAGACGATGGGCATAACCCATCTCGTTATCGTACCACGCATAGATTTTCACCTGAGTTCCGTTCACCACCATGGTCGACGGCGCATCTATGATCGAAGACCGTTCGTCATTGGTGTAATCGGTGGACACCAAAGGGCGGGTTTCGTAGCCCAAAATGCCCTTCAGATCGCCTTCGGCCGCGGATTTGAAGAAGGCATTAACTTCTTCGGCGGTGGTTTCGCGCTCTACTTCGAACACACAATCGGTCAGCGAAGCATTCAGCAACGGCACCCGCACTGCATGACCGTTCAGCCGGCCCTTG
>NZ_JBQFYA010000038.1:0-2126 GCF_056541245.1 Ruegeria sp. AI3 | reverse complement strand
GCTCCAGATACCAAGCTTTCCGAACATGCTGGTTCTTCGCTGACGGTTGGGCCATTCTGGCCGCAAGTTTCAACAAGTCGAGATCATGCCCATGTCGGATTATACCATTCGCCACCTGACCGCCGACGAAGTGCAATATGCCGTGGACTGGGCCGGGCGCGAGGGGTGGAACCCTGGTATCCACGATGCCGAGTGTTTCTATTCAACTGATCCGGGCGGGTTTCTGGGCGGGTTTCTGGATGGCGAAATGATCGCGTCTGTTTCAGCCGTCAATTACGATGATGCGTTTTCGTTCTTAGGTTTTTACATTGTGCGACCGGAATTTCGGCACCATGGCCATGGTCTTGAGATCGCTCAGCATGCTCTGGCCCACTGCAAAGGGCGCAATATGGGATTGGACGGCGTGGTCGAGCAGCAGGACAATTATCGCAAGTCCGGGTTCACCTTCGCTTATAACAACTACCGCTTGCTCTGCCCCCTGAAAACTGGATCGTTCGGAGCTGGAGTTTTCCGCTAAATTTCCCTGGCTGGGAGAGGAGCGGAATCGCATGAAAGCATCGAAGTTCACGGAGGCGCAGAAGGCCTTCATCCTGAAGCAGGGCGAGCAAGGCACACCGGTCGCGGAGATCTGCCGAAAGGCTGGGATCAGCCAGGCGACATACTTCAATTGGAAGAAGAAGTACGGCGGCTTGTTGCCTGACGAGATGCGCCGGCTGAAGGCGCTGGAGGACGAGAACACCCGGCTGAAGAAGATCGTGGCGGACCTGACGCTGGATCGGGAGATGCTTCAGGATGTCATTCGGCGAAAGCTCTGAAGCCTGGCCGTTTGCGCGAGATTGTCACCGGGATGTGCGTTGATTGGGGTGTGTCGATCCGGAAGGCTTGTGGGGCCATCTGCTTCGACACATCCACCTACCACTACAAGTCCCGGCGGACGGATCAGGCTGCCGTCGAACGGCGGATCAAAGAGATCGCAGAGACGCGTGTGCGCTATGGCTACAGGCGCGTCCACGTGCTTCTTAGACGGGAGGGTTGGGTGATCAACATGAAGAAGACACGCAGGATTTACAACGAGTTGGGCCTGCAGCTCAGGAACAAGCACCCCAAGCGCCGGGTGAAGGCAAAGCTCAGAGAAGACCGTCATGAAGCCGTCGGGCCTAACGATGTCTGGGCGATGGACTTCGTTCACGACCAGCTCGCCCTGGGTAGGAGGTTGCGCATCCTGACCGTCGTTGACACGCATTCCCGGCTCTGCCCTGCAGCCGATCCGCGCTTCACCTATCGGGGCGAAGATGTTGTGCAGACGCTCGAACGGGTCTGCGGGCAGATCGGCTACCCCAAGACGATCAGAGTCGATAACGGCAGCGAGTTCATCTCGCGGGACCTCGATCTCTGGGCCTACGCCAACGACGTTACCCTCGACTTCTCACGGCCTGGAAAGCCCACGGACAATGGCTTCATTGAGGCGTTTAACAGCAAGCTCCGGGCGGAATGCCTGAACGCGCACTGGTTCATGAGCCTTGCAGATGCCCGCGAAAAGCTGGAGGATTGGCGTCGGCACTACAATGAGGACAGACCCCACAGCGCAATCGGATACAACGTCCCGATTGCCATGCATTATCCCGATGGCGTCACCAGCCCGTCATCGTGATAGAGCCGGAAAAATCTAGCTTCTGGCGGTCCAAGGTTGGGGCACAAGGCAACCCCTTCCAACAAGGAAGTCGTACGTTGGTCGCTAGTGCGAATGGTCAACACCGCGCTTTGGGAAGCGTCGATACCGCCCTGACGCAGCCCCCTTACTTTGCAGAGTTGGGTCACATTGCGCCGTGCACGGCATCGAATACTGATGCAGTCCACAGGGTCGCCGAACTCGCAGCTGCAGCAGTTAGTATTGATCGGGGACTTTCAAATATCGACATCCGAATAGCTGAAGACGGAACTCCTTACATCATTGAGTTGAATGCACGGCCTGCTGGCAATGGCATTATGAATATTTTCCAGAGTGTCTTCAGGCAGAACCTGTTCAAAGTGCAAGTGGCCGGATACCTGTCGAATTCATGTGTACTGCCCGACCCACTGAAGTCTAATGGTTGTGCGGGCATAGTCTTCTTGGATGCGCCTCCAGG
>NZ_JBQFYA010000037.1:0-2258 GCF_056541245.1 Ruegeria sp. AI3 | reverse complement strand
GCGCGATGGCGTTACCCAAGTGCTTGAGCATTGGCCGAAAGGCCCAACCATTGTACTTGACGAGGGCGCGCGGCTTATCGGGCAGCTTCATCAGGAAAATTCTACGGCGTCACAAGTTTGTATCGCAGCTGAAAAAACAGCGGAAGGGATTCAGGCGATTAAGAACCTCGGAGCGGGGCTCACAATGCCAGTCCTGATGAGCGACATGTCCATCGGGAAACGTCTGGTGGATAATCCACACGGAACAAGCCAGTCAATATTGCAAACTATCATTGACGTAACGCGGGAACTTATCGCTGGGAAAACGATACTTGTCTGCGGTTTTGGACGCGTGGGAACCGGCGTCGCCAGCAAGGCACGTGGCTTGGGTGCGCGCGTGTTAGTTGCCGAGACCAGGCCGACTCGAGCACTGATTGCCACACTTTCAGGCTTTGAGCTGCTGCCGCTGGCTGAGGCCCTGCCGCAGGCGGACATTGTGCTGACGGTGACTGGGCAAACCGGTGTAATCGCTCAAAACATGTTTTCGCATCTAAGCGACGGGACAGTATTGGTGAATGGCGGACACCTGCCGCTTGAAATCGATGTCCCCACCTTGTCGAAGTTGACTGAAAGCGCGCCATACGCCTCTGGCCTGACGCAACATCGGTTCGAAGACGGCAAGACGGTTTACCTGATGGCAGACGGTAACATCGCAAACCTCAGCGTCGGAACTGGAAACCCAAACGGTGTCATGGACACAACATTTTCGAGCCAAGTATTGGGGCTGCTCCACGCCACTGGCGAGAACCTTCAACCCGGACTGTACTCACTTCCAGACGACAGCGAACGCGAGGTTGGACGGCTGATTGCAGAAAGCCTCGGTATCAATACCTCGGGGTTAGATTTGCCAGCTAGGGTACGCGCATGACTAAACGTCTGCCTGATAATTTCACCCTCACTATTATCCGCCATGCACAAACCCCTACGAACTTAGATGGCACGTTTTGCGGCACCCGCAACCTTGCATTGACACCTTCGGGCAAGGCCATGGCGTGTCGGCTGCACCTTAATCCGCTGGTATCTTTTGCACCCGAGATATGGTGCAGCCCCTATAAGAGGGCGCAGCAAACCGCCGAATCCCTCGCCCAATCACTGAAAATCCCGAAGATTTCTAGCGATCAAAGATTAAGCGAACGTGACTTTGGCAGATGGGAGGGCCTCCATAGCGACGACCTTTCCGATCTGCCCGCCTATCAAAGCTGGAAGGCTGAGCCTTATCACAACCGCCCGCCGGACGGTGAAACCGGGGCCGAGGTGTTGCAGCGCCTACTAGCATTCCTCTCCCGGGCCTTGAACGAAAATCCGCAGATTATCGTTGTGACGCATAAAACACCTATTCGTCTGCTGACAGCTCACTTGATGGGAACGCCGGTAGCGGTGTTTCGCACATTGCCAGGATTTCATGTCTCGTCAGTCGTACGCATTTCGGCACAGCCAAGACAAGGCATCCGGGTCTACGGGCCGAGCACTTCCCATCTTCCTCCCGCTTGGCAGATCGACCCAGACCGAACGAATATTCAAGAACTTAAGGGTACCATAACGAATGCATGAGGCTCCAGAACGCCCGATCTCGGCACCGATCTTGCTGCTCGCTTTCAGTCTTGCACTACTGCATATGCCAAGCGGGATTCCAGCGCCGTTTTACCCAATTTTTCAAGACACCTTTAGCATTGGCGCGAACACAATCTCGATGTTTTTTGCCACCTATATTCTGGGCGTTGTGATCGGACTTATCCTAGCGCCTCGAATCCTATTCTTTGACTACATCCTGGTCGTGGCCTGTATGCTGTCTATCTTTGGAGACCTTGCTCTGTTGCGGTCTTCTTCTGTTCTGGAAATTTATGCGGGCCATTTTATCCATGGCATCGTGCTTGGGGTGTTTACAGTTGTCATCCCCGTCGTCCTGGGCCGGATTGATTTTTCCGGCGAAGCCAAGATTGCCGGGCGACTGACCACCTCCGCCAATGCGGTCGGGCTGACCGCAGGGCCGCTGTGGGGCGGTGTAATGTTAGCCTATGTTCCTTCGGGCGACACGCTGGTCTGGTGGCTACAGATTGCCATGACACTTTTGATCACACCGTTTATGAAGGTCTCGTTGCCCAGAGTCCCGGCACAAAACACGGGCCTTACCTCAGAAGATCTGAGTCGGTCCTTCAGAGACACCCTTACCCTGGCAGCCACGATGGTCGGCTTTGTTGCTTTTGCTACAGGAGGGCTGC
>NZ_JBQFYA010000036.1:0-3075 GCF_056541245.1 Ruegeria sp. AI3 | reverse complement strand
CACCCGCGCCTGTTGTTGAAAAAGGGACGGGACCCTTTTTCCGGCGCGGAAATTGCCACCAGATCGTAACCTGGTTCAACCGGACCGCACCAGATTGTCCCGAGCCCTTGCGCGCCCTGACCAGAGCCGGATTGAGTCATCTGTATTTCGAGAGCATTCACCCCTTTGAAGACGGCAATGGTCGGTTGGGTAGGGCGCTGGCGGAAAAATCCCTGGCGCAAAATATTGGTCAGCCAAGCCTGATTGCTCTTGCTTTCACGCTCGAGAGAGAGCGGGCGGGTTACTACGATCAGCTCGTGCGCCATCAAAAGACACTGGACGTCACACCATGGCTTATCTGGTTTGCCGAGACAGTCCTGACAGCGCAGCAGGTGACTCTTGAGCGGGTTCGGTTCTTCATATCCAAGACGCATTTCTATGACCGGCATCGAGATCAATTCAACGCTCGCCAAAGTAAGGTCATCGCCCGTTTGTTCAAGGCTGGGCCGGATGGTTTCACAGGCGGTCTGAGCGCCGAGAACTATATCTCGATCACGGGAACATCCCGCGCCACGGCGACGCGGGATCTCCAGGATCTAGTAGATAAGGGCGCTCTGACCCGAACGGGTGAACTCCGGTACACACGCTATTGGCTAAAGTTGGACCTGGAAAGGTAGGGAGATGAAATACGACACGAACGGCGTATTCTGTTGAAAAACTCTGTCTTGATCGAAGGCCATCTGGCTGATTCAATTCTCTTATTGAATGGGAGTTTGGATGATGATGGGACCAAAACAGGAAACTCAGGCTGAGCTGTTCTATGAGTTCTCCCTGGAGGAACATGTCCCGGACAATCATCTGCTGCGGTCGATTGATCGATTTGTTGACCTGAGTAGTATCCGCAATCATTTGGCGGATTTTTACAGTCATACTGGTCGCCCTTCCGTCGATCCCGAGTTGCTGATCCGCATGCTGCTGGTGGGCTATTGCTTTGGCATCCGGTCGGAACGGCGGTTGTGCGAAGAAGTGCACCTGAACCTTGCGTATCGCTGGTTCTGTCGCCTCGATCTGACTGATCGAGTGCCGGATCACTCTACCTTTTCCAAGAACCGCCATGGTCGGTTCCGCGAGAGTGAACTCTTGCGGCACGTGTTCGAAACGACAGTGGCGCGGTGCATCGCAGAAGGTTTGGTCAGCGGCCAGCGTATGGCGATTGATGCCAGCTTGATTGAGGCAGAAGCGACCAAGCAGTATTCAGCGTCACAAGAAGAATGGGATGCTGCACAGATCGATGCCAAGACCGCACCGCGCGCTGTTCGGGAATATCTGGAAACCCTGGATGAGGCCGCGTTTGGTGCTGCCTCGCCAGTCAAGCCTAAGTTCATTTCATATTCGGACCCTGCCAGCCAATGGACAGCGGCGCACAAGGCACCAGCCTTCTTTGCTTACTCTGATAACTACCTCGTTGATACAGATCACAGCGTGATTGTGGATGTGGAAGCGACCAGATCCATCCGGCAAGCCGAAGTGGGGTCGACAAAGACGATGCTGGACCGGGTGAAGGACAAGTTCGACCTCGTCCCCGACTGGATGATCGCCGATACCGCCTACGGCTCAGGCCCGATGCTCGGCTGGCTCGTGGATCGCAAGATCGATCCTTACATCCCGGTCATCGACAAGGCCGGACGCCCCGACGGCACCTGGACACGCACAGACTTCGAATGGGACGCTGAGCATGATCAATATATCTGCCCAGAGGGTCACGCGCTTAAACAGTTCCGCCGGAATTACTCTGATCCAAACCGGGGGCCGTCGGGCAAGGGCACAGCCCGCTATCGCGCCTTGAAAGAAGTCTGCCAGGTATGTCCGTCCAAACAAAGATGCTGCCCCAACGCTGATGCACGCAAAATCACCCGCGAAGAGCACGAAGATGCGCGCCAGGTCGCCAGAGATCTGGCCAAAACTGAAGAGTACCAGATTGCGATGAAGCTCAGAAAGAAAGTTGAGATGCTCTTCGCCCACCTCAAGCGCATCCTAGGCCTTGGACGGCTCCGATTACGTGGACCGTGCGGCGCAAATGACGAATTCCTCCTCGCCGCCACCGCCCAGAACCTCCGCAAATTGGCGAAAATCTTTCCCGCACCGCAGCAAACGCGAAACGCCTGACCAGAAAGGCGCTCGTGCCGTGCTCAGGTCACCCCATTCTGCGACTGCAACACGTTGTTTTTCAACAGAATCCTCACTTACCGGACGTTCGCCGCAAGCGCATTGTCTAGGTGATTGCTGGCGCTCAGTTTGAGAAACAATGCCACTTTCCGTCAGGTGGCGGTGCCAGCTTTGTTTTTCTGTAGGATTTGACGATTTCGGTATGATTAGCAATGTGGTCGCCACGGGCGCACTTTAGTCAGCCCCACTGCCAGTGCTTCAATCGGAGATGGACCCACTCCCAGTGCTGTAAGCAATCGCGGATGCCTGGACCCAAAACTCCGGCGGTATGTTTCCGCTTTGGATGGCAGCGGCGTTTTCGGCCAGGCGACTGGAATGACTGTTGCCCAGGAGGACTGTGGACACCGCATCATGGCGCAACGGAAAGACCAGCGCGGCGGTCGGCAAAGAAACACTGAAGGCCTCAGAAAGCTCTGCGAGGGCTGAGACTTTTTTCAAGATGGCCTCTGGTGCCGGGCCGTAATCCCAATGCGCGCCGTGTCGTGCGCCTGTGGCGAGAATGCCCGAATTGAAGACACCCCCGATCACCAGCTGGGTGCTCGCCACTCGGCAAAGCTCCAGAAGGCGCGCCTCGGCTGACCGGTCCAGAAGCGTGTAGCGACCGGCAAGCAGGATGAGATCGAGCGGCTGAAATGAGAGGATTTCTTCACACACTTCAACCTCATTGACGCCAATGCCAATGGCTGAGATTGCGCCGGACCGCTTGAGATCTTCTAGGGCCCGAAAACCGCTCTCGCGCAACTGATCCAAGTAGAGGTCGTGGTTGTTTCCATGTGTTCGCGTACCGATGTCGTGTACAAAGAGGATGTCGACACGCTTCAATCCAAGCCTTTGCACACTGTCCTCAAAAGATCGCATAATGCCATCGTA
>NZ_JBQFYA010000035.1:0-2945 GCF_056541245.1 Ruegeria sp. AI3 | reverse complement strand
ACGAACTATAGTTCTCCCTGATCGCTAACTGCACTTCGGGCCGGTTCTTCTGGCCCGAAGCGATAAGAAAAAGCTGGAACACAATGGAACAAGTAATCGCCAACGGGGTCTATTTGGGCGCGCAATATGCGATGATCGCCCTTGGCCTGACACTTATCTTCGCCCTTATGAACGTGCTCAACTTTGCCCATGGGCAGATGTACGTTATCGGCGGGTTTGTCACCTACACCTTCTACGGACAACTCGGCCTTCCCTTTGTGGTCGCTTTGTTTCTGGCCTGCGCCACGCTGTTCATCCTCGGAGCCCTGGTCGAAAAGTTCCTGTTTGGTCCAGTGATCAAACGCTCCTCCCGAGAGGAAAGCACCATGCTTCTCGCGGCGGGCCTTGCGTTCTTTCTGGACGCCGTCATCCTGTTGGTCTTCGGTGAGAAACAGCGCGGTGTGCCGAAAATCGTCGACGGGGTCTTCAACTGGGATTTCCGGTTGATCATGCCCTATGACCGGATTCTCATCTGCGTTCTCGCAATCCTGTCCATCGTCGGCTTCATTCTGTTCATGCAGTACTCCAAGACCGGGCGCGCGCTGCGTGCCCTGGCCCAGGATCGCACGGCTGCGCAATTGATGGGCGTGAATGTCGATCGCTACTCGATGATCGGTTTTGCTCTCGGCGCGATGCTGGCGGGGCTTGTTGGTGGGTTGCTTGTTACGATCACAGGCGTGAACTGCGAATTTGTTTGTCAGACGCAGGCCCGTCTAAACCCAGAGTGTTCCACGGAAAAACACCGGACTTACCGGACATAGTTGCGCTCAATGATCTCGATGTTTTGAAGCAACTGGTCCCGATATCTCGCGATTTCACGCGGATCTTGTTTGCTCAATATGGACCTGTCGCGTTTTTGTGCCGCTCCAAGTGCTCGTTTAAACCACTTTCCGTTCGAAGGCGACGGGACTTTTCCAGCCCAGTGCTGAGTGTCGGCGGCGCGGATTGTAGAAGCCGTTGATGTATTCGAAGATGGCCGCTTCAGCCTGCCGTCGGGTTTGCCATGACCGCCGCCAGATCAGCTCAGCTTTGATCGTTTTGAAGAAGGTCTCGACGGCGGCGTTATCATAGCAATTGCCTTTGCCGCTCATCGACACTTTGAAGTCATGTTGGCGCAGGATCTTCTGATAATCGTGGGAACAGTATTGGCTGCCACGATCCGTGTGGTGGATGCAGTCCTTCGGTGGTGATCTGAAGGCGATAGCCATTCTCAGCGCCCTGATGGCCAGGTCTCGCTTCATCCGATTGCTAACAGCCCAGCCAATCACACGGCGGGAATGCAAGTCCAGAATGACGGCGAGATAAAGCCAGCCTTCACGGGTCCAGACATAGCTGATGTCACCAGCCCATGTCTTGTTCGGCTGATCCGCTGTGAAGTCCCGATCCAGTAGGTTGGGCGCGATATTGAACTTGTGATCGCTGTCTGTCGTGACCTTGTGCTTGCGTGTTCTCAACACGGATATGCCGTTCTGGCGCATCAGGCGACCAACGCGACGATGCCCCACAGCCAAACCAATTTCCTTCAACTCTTCAGTCATGCGCGGCCTGCCATAGCTGCCCAAACTGAGGCGTGACTGTTCTTTGATATGCGCCAGCGTGACCAGATCAGACCGCTGTCTGCGACTGGCAGGGCGGCTGCGGAAGGCACGCAGACCGCGTGCGCTGACACCGACGACATCGCATAACCGGTTGGCTGGAAAGCTGGCTCTGTGTTCTTCGATAAACCTAAATCTCATTGCTTTAGGCCCGCGAAGAACTGGGTGGCCTTTTTTAGGATTTCCCTCTCCTCCTTGAGGAGCCGGATCTCCCGTCGAAGTCGCTCATTCTCTTGAGCGAGGCTCAAATCCTCTTTGGAAACCACGTCTGTATCTCGGTGCGCTGTGATCCATTTGTTCAGCGTGGACATCCCGACACCTAGATCATCAGCCACCTGCTTGCGTGTTAGCCCACTGGTCAATGCGATACGCACCGCATCTTGCCGGAATTCGGCCGTCCGTTTCAGTCCCATAGTCAGTCTCCTTTGCTGCAGTAGATGCTATCAAAGGAGCGGCATCAAACCGTGATATGTCGAAAAGATATCTGACACTACCTATGGTTCATGTACGAAAATGCCGCGCCTGATGGGATTTCGTTTTCCGCGTGAGATCATCGCTTATGCTGTCTGGGTTTACCATCGCTTTGCACTCAGCACTGCGAATGTTGAATATCTGCTCGCGAAACGCGGCGTGACGGCCAGTCGGGAAACGATCAGACAATGGGTCAACCGCTTTGGTGGCCATTTCGCGAACTGCATCAGGCGAAACCGACAAGTGGCATTTGGACGAAGTGATCATCCCGATCGCCGGTCGGAAATGCTGGCTGTGGCAAGCAGCGGATGCGAACGGAGATACTCTTGATATCCTCATCCAATCACGGCGGAGTGCCAAGGCAGCCCGGCGCTTTCTGAAGCGGCTGATTTCGCGATTCGGTGAACCTCGTGTCGTGATCACGGATAAGTTGCGAAGCTATTTCAAGCCGATCCGCAATCTTGCGCCGGATGCGGAACACCGAGCACACAAAGGGTTGAAAAATCGGATCAAAGGGTCACATTGACCCACTCGAAAGCGTGAAAAGCTCATAGGACGCTTCAAGTCGCTAAGGCAGACGCAAAGGTTCTTTTCTGCTCAAGACCAGATCAACACCATCTCTCGGTCCCGTTGCGATCAACTCGCTACCGTCTCATACCGTCACGCCAGAACCGATGCTTTCGGCCTCTGGAACGGCCGCGCACTCGAAATGATCGCCTGATAGACGCAGACCAGACAGCCATCAGCCGCGTGTAAACAAGTTGGCAATGCCGATTTGCTACATCTGAAATAGTTATTGGCTATAATAAAATAGTGCAGCAGTATTGGCCTCCGAAATCA
>NZ_JBQFYA010000034.1:0-3270 GCF_056541245.1 Ruegeria sp. AI3 | reverse complement strand
TGGCAACCCGCTACGACAGGTGCCCAAAGGTCTTCCTGTCAGCAATCGCCCTCGCAGCACTCGTTATCTATTGGCTATGAGGCCTGAACCTGGCGGTTCGACAAAACACGCTAGAATATCAGCAATATAGTCAAGTTCATTCGGAATTTAGATCATCTACCGACCACATATATTCCATTAACTAAATGATTAAATGGTCTAGGCTTCCCATTGGATGAATCGAAATTTTAGGAGAAGAACGTGCGATACGTTGCAAAAGGTATTTTGATTTGTTGCGCTGTCGCGTTTGTCGCAGTGTTTGCAGCTTGGTTTTTCCTGTCTTCTGCGTTTTTTTCCTCGGTCAGAACTACTTTCGTCGAAAATCTGATCTCTAAGAAACTTGGCCAGGAGGTTAGTATTGAAGATGAAGTGCGTCTGGGTATTGGTCGGCAGTTGCGGGTGTCAGCGGCAGGGCTGGAACTACCCGGTTCTCGGAATGCTGGTGTGAACCTTGCGGCAATCGATGAGATTGAGTTTGAAGTTTCCGCACGCGACCTCTGGAACAGTAAAATCTCACTGAGTGGTCTTTCGCTCTCGGGTGTTCACTTGAACCTGATCACGGACAAAGATGGCATCGGAAACTGGCAGTCTTTTTCCCAAACGGAAACTGAAGTCGGGAAACCTACAAAATCCCCGACACCGCTGTTGGCGGGAATTCTAACGGACCGCAAAATTGATCTGACTGATATCGCCATTCTTTATAAAAACAATTTAAACGGACTTGAGTTGGACCTGCAGCTTCCTGAGCTGCTCTTAAAGCGTGATACGGAAACTGATGTTGCGACGGCAGTCGGGGCCGGTTCGCTGAACGGAGAGAGGTTTGATCTGAACGCGACATTCCCCACGGAAGACCCGTTTCGGTTGGAGGTGAACTTCGAACAGACTTCGATTGTCGCCGAGGAAGTTCCTCAAGAGAACGGTCTGCAAGTGGCAACGACCGTAGAGATTGCCGAACTTGGCCAGATTCTCGATATCCTGAAGCTGAGCCGCGTTTTGGAAGGCACAGGGAGTATTGGCGCGACGTTTACATCAGTCGACGGCGTAGCACGGATTGATGACCTATCTGTATTGGCGGAATTAGATGGCGGGCAAAGCCTTTCGCTGACGGGGCAGATTGGAGAATTGGGGAACCCGGAAGACGTATCGCTGACAACCCGAATTAGGTTGTACCCAGAAGATGCGGAACCAGCCCCAGCCGCCTCGCGATATGATCTTAAACTTATCGCAGTCGACATGGTTATCGACAGCGTAACCGGTCGGGTGCCGCAGCGACAAATGGTCATTAAGACCAACGGTTTCACGTTGGACACGTCCGGCGAAGGCCCGCCCCCGATTAAGTTCTCCGAGCTTTCCAGAACACCAGAAGGCGCCTTAAAAGTCGGAAACATCAACCTTAGAATTGGGAACCCAGCCGATCCGTTTATCATTTTGAACGGTTCGGTCGATGACGCGCTTCAGTTGCAAGGCATATCAGCAGAAGGCCTAATGGATATACCGGCAAGCAGTTTGATCTCGCCAGAATTGTTGGGACCAGACGACCAGCTTGGCAGGTTTTCCGGTGACTTCCATTTGAACGGCGACATCAATCAGCTTTCGCTGACAAATTTGGATGGAAAGACAAGCGATACGGAGGTCTGGAACCTTGAGGTGCATGGCACTGTTAAGAATGTACTCAAATTCGAGGACCTGGATTTGGCAATTGATGTCGCAGTTCCATCCGGGGCGGACCTTTTGGAGGCACTATCGCTTGAACGTGTGGAAACCGGGCAGGCTCGTCTTGAAATCAACCTTGTAAGCGAAGGCACAGATTGGAACGCGAGTGCCAATGTTGAGGTCGCCGACTCTATCTTGCAGATTATGGCCGATCTTGATGATGCAACAAGCGACCCGGTGCTTCAGGGTTCCATTGAGAGTGACCTGATTAAGATAGATCAGATCCGAACTATCGTTCAGGCTGCCGCACAATTGCGGAAAATAGGCGGCCCAGAGCCGGAAGAGAAAGAAACTAAACAAGAAGACGAGGGCGGCCAAGGTGCGTTAAGAGATGTAACGCTTAAACCTATCGGGCGCTCAATTCTCTTGTCCGGTATGGATATGGATGTCGACGTTGACCTTAGGCACATCGAAGGAGCCCAGGGCATCAGCGGTTTGCAGAGCCAACTGACGCTCAACAAAAATGAGCTTAAGGCCGGACCTTTGAAGTTTGAATATGGAGGCGCTCATTTCGACGTTAGCGGGCAGATGGATCTTTCGAACGACGCGCATCTACTCACGTTGACTGGCAAAGCGGGCGGTTGGCAGCTGGATGATATTCTTCACAACCTGAACTTCAAAAAGGGTGCGAGCGGTACGATCTATGCAGATTTTTCGGTGACCGGCGGAACCGATTCACCGAAGCATTTTGCAAACAGCATGAACGGCAATGCTACTGTTTCAATGCGTGATGGCTCGATCGAGACGCAACTTTTGGATCTGGCAGGGCTAGGGGTGCTACCTTGGGTGTTTACCAAAGAGAAGCAAAAGGTTGCTCCAATCGTTTGTTTGCGTGCGCCGATTAGTATCTCAAATGGAAGTATTTCGACGAAACAAACCACATTGGAGACAGACCATGTCCAAGTTGTCGTCTTTGGCGGTGTTGATGTGGCGGGCAAGGTTTTGAACCTAAATCTGCAGCCCCGTAAGATTGGCGAACCTCTATCGAAGAGTCCCTGGCCCGTGACCTTGAAGGGCCCACTAGCAAAGCCGAAGATCAAGGTTAAAGACGGTCCGAAACGACTGAAACGATCGGATGGTGCAGACAAAATGCCGGAACAAAGAAAGCTATGCGTTCCGGATATATTGCAACTGCAATAGTTGGGGAGGCGATCAGTTGAAGTCAAGTCTAGGGTTCAGAAAGGCAGACTTTGCTTCCGAAGAGCAATTTCTGCTTTGGGCTCTTAGCAGACATCTACGCCAGTTTGCCTATGGGACACGATTTTCACGGCTATTTTCCAGCGGGATCCGATTTCTCGCGCTCACCAGCTCGAACAATACGCATTTCATCTGAATTTTAGAGCTTCACCAGTTCAAATACATCATTCCCGTTGCCATCCATCCATTGCTCATAGTCCTCCGGCTTGAGGATGACGGGCATTCTCCGTGGGTGTATGGGCTTTACCAGTTCATTGGCCGTCGTGGTGATGACGGTGTAGGTTTCAACCTCCTCGGGCCCTTCAAGGCCCTGGTATCGCG
>NZ_JBQFYA010000033.1:0-3404 GCF_056541245.1 Ruegeria sp. AI3 | reverse complement strand
CAGAGGTTTATGGTTGAGTGCCACTCGCGCGGCATTTGACCTAACGTCTCGGTCTTCGGAACCCTCCCGCAATCGAACTGCCAATTGGCTAGATAGTGATTTTTTGAATTCCTTATCTGCAAGGTTCCAAAAGTGGTTTTCGTGGCGATGTTTCAGAGCCGCTTTGCTTATTGCCGTGAGCTCTTCTTCTGTAACATCACTCTCATCGCGGCTCGCACAGTTAATCCACTCCCAAACGAATGAGGCGCGTCGTGGGTGGTTTGCCAAAGACTGCCAATCGCCTGTAGCACGGCGAGCATCCACGTAAGCTTTCAGGACTTCGCCAGCAGTATGACCGTCTTCGCCCGCCTGTTCCCAGTAGTGCTCAATAGCGTGATCGTCATAGTCGCGATTGTGCATCGCAAGCCAGAATTTGCGATCATGCGAGTTGACTGACTTGTCACTGCACTCTGCTGCGTCCGATACTACGGCCTCAAATCCGTTGATGTCGACGATCGCGCCATCAATCAGAGTCTCCGCATTCGGATTGTATCCATGCCCGATGATCGCGCTCACACCGGCTCTGAACGCGGGAGTGAGATTTGGTGAAAGTCGTGCAATTGCGGTGTGAAAATTACCGCGAAATGAGCCATTCCTGAACCCTATGTGTAGCGGCTTGAGATCATAATCCGTTGGGCGCGAGATCATCGCTGTTTCTGGCTCAGATTATTTGAGACTATAATTCGATTTGGGACCACTTTATTTGAGAACGGGCTCAGAATAATTGAGACGGGCTCACATTTCTGAGACTGGGATCGGTGGGGTGAGACCATCCACATGACCTCATAGCGACAACCCCGCCATCCGCATTCGCTCTGCCAATTCGCGGGTCCGCGCGGGTTCAAGCTGCCCGCTCAGGAAGCGTTTGATCTCGGCAGGTTTGGACTGGAACTGATCCGCCAATACCTTCACAGAATAGCCCTGCCGGGTGAGACGTGGCTCCAAGTCATCAAAGTCGGGGGCCAGGGTGGCCGACACAATATCCGGCGTGATTGGTTTCTGGCCGATGCGGAACCCGGCCTCCAATGCCCGGTTTAAATATTCGGCAAACTGTAAGGGTGTGGTCAGGCGCTCTGCCAGTAGGTCCAGCGCCGCCGGTTCGATAATCTCGTCAAGTGGAGCGTCGTCCTCGGTACACTGGTCCAAAAGCCAGTCGAGATAGGTTCGGGACTCTTCCCCCAATCCTTCGAAGGGCAGGATATCAGTGCGATGCCCGATCTCTTCCATCGTTGGGCGGCGAAGGTCGTTTCGCAGCTTCGGATGGCCGACCAGAATAACGGACAGATTGCCTCCGCCGCGCGCGATCACTTCCATCAGGCGTTTCAGCCCGATCAATGTCTTTCCATACAGATCATGGGCCTCATCGACAAACAGCGCCACGGGCTTTCCGGAGCGGGCTACCAGCTTCTGAAGTTCTCGTTCCCTCTTTTCACCTTGGGTTGGAATCTTTGGTTCTTTCTCTCGTGAGAGATCGTAGAACAGGGCTGAGATTAGCGTCGGAACGGTCGTGCGGGCTTTGTCCACCGACAGGCTTTCGGCGACAGTGACCTTCTTTTCGCGCGCAATTTCATCTTGCAACCGGTGCAGGAACACAGTCTTGCCGATGCCAACTGGGCCTGTCACAGCGATCAGGCGTCCGGTTCCAATGCCCGCCCGGACGGTGTGGGTGATCTGACGATGGTTCTCGGTCTCATAGAATCCGGCAGCTCGCCAGTCCTTGATCAGCCCATATCGCGCCATGATCTCGGCATTCAGCATTACTCGCTCTCCTCTTCAGCGGCCGGTCGCTTCGGCGAGAACCGGGCGGCTATTTCCTGTTTGATTTCCGCCTTGTCGAGCGTCCGGTCGACAAGATCATTCACGAACGACAGATCCTCGTCTGTCAGGCGGGCCAGCGGCTTGTGCAGCAAATCCGAGACCCCGCGCAGCGCATCCAATCGGCTGCTATAGGTGAACTCTCCATAGGGATCCGGATCGACAAAGGCCTGGCTGGCGAACGGCAGTACGTCTGCGGCTTTGGCCAGGCTTGAATCCAACCCGGCAAGCGCCGATCTGGGCACCGAGATCTTCTGCGCAAGATCTCCGATCCTGTCGGCCCGTGCCTGTGTTTGTGTTTTCTTGGGCTTGCGATAGCGATGCAGCGGGATAGGCCCACCTGTCGGGCGGTAGGGGCCAAAGCGCTTGTCGTTCCACTCAACGAACAGCTCGTGATCAAACACCTGCAGACCTGGTTAAGAAAGGTGGGCATTAAGCCGATCCAAATCTACCCGGGATCACCTTGGGAGAATGGATACAACGAGCGCTTCAATGGCACTCTGCGCCGGGAAGTCCTCAACGCAGAATGGTTCCACACCACCAAACAGGCTCAGATCGTCATCAATACCTGGCTTAGACAGTACAATCGTGTCAGACCCCATCAGGCTCTAAACATGCGACCGCCCGTTCCAGAAACCTTGCTCAAAACTGGCCCATAGAATTGGGGCTGGACAGGCGCACCTGTCGCGTGATTGGATTGGCGCGGAGCACGCTGCAATACCGCGCAGCGCCAAAGGATGATGAGGCGTTACGTCTGGCGATGATCCGATTGGCCAAACGGTATGGGCGCTACGGCTACCGCAAGGTCGCCGAGCTGCTGCGTGTCGAAGGCTGGGCAGTCAATCATAAAAAGATCGAACGACTATGGCGCGAAGAAGGCTTGCAGCTCCCACAACGGCACAAGAAACGCAAACGGCTGTACCACAAGGACAGCTCGATCATCCGGCTCCGACCGCAACATCCCAATCACATCTGGAGCATTGACTTTGTCCACGACAAGCTGAGCAACGGACAGAGCTACAAGATGCTGACGGTGCTGGATGAGTATACCCGTGAGGCGCTCTGCGTAGCGGTCAAGCCGAAGATGAACAGCGCAGACGTGCTGGATGCGCTCTACCCACTCTTATTGCGGCACGGGAAGCCCGAACACATCCGTTCCGACAACGGCGCGGAGTTCATCGCAACGGCCCTGCAGACCTGGTTAAGAAAGGTGGGCATTAAGCCGATCCAAATCTACCCGGGATCACCTTGGGAGAATGGATACAACGAGCGCTTCAATGGCACTCTGCGCCGGGAAGTCCTCAACGCAGAATGGTTCCACACCACCAAACAGGCTCAGATCGTCATCAATACCTGGCTTAGACAGTACAATCGTGTCAGACCCCATCAGGCTCTAAACATGCGACCGCCCGTTCCAGAAACCTTGCTCAAAACTGGCCCATAGAATTGGGGCTGGACAGGCGCACCTGTCGCGTGATTGGATTGGCGCGGAGCACGCTGCAATACCGCGCAGCGCCAAAGGATGATGAGGCGTTACGTCTGGCGATGAT
>NZ_JBQFYA010000032.1:0-3805 GCF_056541245.1 Ruegeria sp. AI3 | reverse complement strand
CATAGCAAAAGCCCCGAGGTTTTGCCCGGGGCTTTAGGGTTTGTTGTTTTTGTGTTTATGCGCAGTCTTGGACGGCACGTTTTGTCATGACGCTGACGAGATGCGCGCGGTAGTCTTTGCTGCCATGCAGGTCGGCGATCATGTTCATCGGGTTGACGCTCAGCCCCATCAGTGCCTCGGCGCTGAAGGATTTGTTCAGGGCCTCTTCGGCCTCTGCCCACCGGAACACACCGTCTTCGCTGGCGCCGGTCACGGCCACGCGGACACCATCCGCGAACCGCGCCACGTAGACGCCGACCAAGGCAAATCGGGACGCAGGCTGCAGGAACTTCTGATAGCTCGCTGCCTGCGGCACCGGGAAGCGAACCGAGGTGATGATCTCACCTTCATCCAGCGCGGTGGCAAACATGCCCTGAAAGAAGTCATCCGCCGCGATCTGCCGCGCGTTGGTCACGATGGTCGCGCCCGAGCCCAGCACACCCGCCGGGTAACAGGCCGCCGGATCATTGTTGGCCACCGACCCGCCAATGGTGCCGCGGTTGCGCACCGCCGGATCACCGATCTGACCCGCCAAAGCCGCCAGCGCCGGATACGATCCCGCCGCCTCGCGCGCCACCGTGGCATGGGGCGTCGCCCCGCCAATGACGACCGAGCCGTCATCCTCGACACAGACACCCTGCATCTCGGCAATCCCACCCATGCTGACCAGCACCGAAGGGGCCGCCAGGCGCTGCTTCAGCGTCGGGATCAGCGTCTGACCCCCACCCAATGGCTGCGCATCCTCGGCCCCCAACGCAGCAACCGCGTCGGCAATGCTCGAGGGCTTTTCAAACTCGAAACTGTACATTCCGCTTTTCCTTTCCGAAGAGCGCAGATCCGCTCTTCATCTGGCTAAAAATACCTCGGGGGTCCGGGAGCTGGCCCCCGGACCGCCCTCTCGACTCAGCTGTTCATCGCCGCCCAGACGCGCGACGGGCTTACTGGCATATCGATGTGATCCACCGCCTTGCCGCCCGAGTTCATCGCATCCAGAACCGCATTGACCACCGCCGGCGGAGAGCCAATTGCCCCGGCCTCACCACAGCCCTTCACACCCAACGGGTTATGCGTACAGGGTGTTTGGCTGGAATGATCGACGCCATAGAAGGGCACATCATCAGCGCGCGGCATGGCGTAATCCATGAAGGACGCGCTCAGCAGCTGGCCATTCTCGTCATAGGCGCAGTTCTCAAGCAGAGCCTGGCCGATACCCTGGCCAATACCGCCATGGACCTGGCCATCCACGATCATCGGATTGACTATGTTGCCAAAGTCATCCGCCGCGGTGAAGGCTTCGATGCTGACCTGACCAGTCTCGGGGTCCAGCTCGACCTCGCAGGCATAAGCGCCCGAGGGGAAGGTGAAGTTGGCCGGGTCGTAGAACGCGGTCTCCTCCAGCCCCGGTTCCACCTCCAGCGGGAAGTTATGCGGCACGTAGGCTGTCAGGGTTACATCGCCCCAGGTCACCGACTTGTCGGTGCCCGCGACGCTGAACTGACCGTCCTTCAGCTCAATATCGGCCTCAGACGCCTCCAGCAGGTGGGCGGCAATCTTCTTGGCCTTGTCGATCACCTTCTCGGTGGCCTTCACCATGGCCGAGCCACAGACCGCCAGCGAGCGCGAGCCATAAGTGCCCATGCCGAACGGGATCTTCGAAGTGTCGCCATGCACGATCTCGACCATTGATTCATCAATGCCGATCATGTCGGCCACAACCTGCGGGAAGGCAGTCTCATGCCCCTGCCCGTGGCTGTGCGCGCCAACCATGACGCTGATCGAACCGGTGGCATTCACTCGCACGGTCGCCGCGTCATAGAGACCCGCCCGGGCCCCCAGCATGCCAACGATGTTCGAGGGCGCAATGCCGCACGCCTCGATATAGCAGTTGATGCCCAGACCGCGCAGTTTGCCCTTGGCCTCGCTGGCCGCACGGCGGGCCGCAAAGCCTGCCAGATCAGCCGCAGCCTCAAGCTTGTCCATGGTCCCGTTGTAATCCCCGGTGTCATAGGTCAGCGCGACCGGCGTGTCATAGGGGAACTGGGTGATGAAGTTCTGACGGCGCAGGGCAATCGGATCGACCCCCAGCTCGCGCGCGGCCTTGTCCACCACGCGTTCCAACTGGAACGTCGCCTCGGGCCGGCCCGCGCCGCGATAGGCATCCACCGGCACCGTATTGGTGAACATCGCCTTCACATTCACCTGAATGACCGGCGTCTTGTAATTGCCTGCCATCAGCGTGCCGTGCAGCCAGGTTGGCACGGAGCTGGAGAAGGTCGACAGATACGCCCCAAGGTTCGCGTAGGTGTTGGTCCGCAACCCGATGAAGTTATTGTCTGCATCCAGCGCCAGTTCGATTTTGCTGACATGATCCCGGCCATGGGCATCCGACATGAACGCCTCGGACCGGCTGGAGGTCCACTTCACAGGCCGGTTGCAGGCCTTGGCGGCGAAGGTACAGAACGCCTCTTCCGCATAGTGGAAAATCTTGGTGCCAAAACCGCCGCCCACATCCGGGGCCACCACTCGGACCTTATGCTCGGGCAGGCCCAGCACAAAGGCGCACATCAGCAGGCGGATCACATGCGGGTTCTGCGAGGTGGTATAGAGCGTGTACTCATCCGTGCCCCGCTTATACTCACCCACCGCCACACGCGGTTCCATCGGGTTGGCAACCAGGCGGTTGTTCACCAGATCCAGCGTGGTCACATGGGCCGCATTGGCGAAGACCTCATTGACCTTGGCGTCATCCGCTTCACCCAGCTGCCAATCATAGCAGATGTTGTTCTTCAGATCGTCATGGACCAGCGTCGCGCCCTCTTGCGCCGCGGCCTTCATGTCGATCACGGCGGGCAGTTCCTCGATCTCGAGGTCAATCGCCTCGGCCGCATCACGCGCCTGCTCCAGGCTGTCGGCCACAACGGCGGCGATGGGATCACCCACATGGCGCACCTTGCCCTGGGCCAGAATGGGATGCGCAGGCTCCTGCATGGGCGCGCCGTGCTTGTCCGTCACCTCCCAGCCGCAGGGCATGCCGCCCACGCCTTCGAAATCCTTGCCGGTGAACACCTTGACCACGCCCGGCATGGCCTCGGCCGCCGAGGTATCAAGGCTGGTGATCCGGCCATGCGCAACATCCGAGCGCAGGAAATGAACATAGGCCTGTCCGGCCACGTTGATGTCGTCGGTATAATTGCCTGCTCCGGTCAGAAAGCGCACGTCCTCGCGCCGCTTGGAACTGGCTCCGATGCCACTGTCTTTGGGCATTGCTTGTTCTCCTCCCTCGAGCCGCTTATTCGGCGGCGATGCTGCTGACGTCCTGGCCTGAAGCGGCCATGATCGCCTTGACGATGTTGTGATAGCCCGTGCAGCGGCACAGGTTGCCTTCCAGATACTTGCGGATCTCGGCCTCGGACGGGCGCGGATTGTCCTTCAGCAAGGCCGCCGCGCTCATCACCATGCCCGGCGTGCAGAAGCCGCATTGCAGCCCGTGGTGATCCTGAAACGCCTGCTGGATCGTATTGAGCGTCCCATCCTCGGAGGCCTGACCCTCGATCGTGCCGACCTCGGCCCCGTCAGCCTCAACCGCCAGCATGTTGCACGACTTCACGGCCTCGCCGTTTACATGCACCACACAGGCCCCGCATTGCGCCGTATCACAGCCCACATGCGTCCCCGTCAAAGACAAATGATCCCGCAAAAAACCAGACAATAACGTCCGACCCTCAACTTCACCGCTCACAGACATGCCATTCACAGTCAGCGATAT
>NZ_JBQFYA010000031.1:0-4475 GCF_056541245.1 Ruegeria sp. AI3 | reverse complement strand
CACCGAAGCGCACTCCTCTTTACGATTTGCACGTCGAGCTTGGCGGCAAGATGGTTGATTTTGCGGGCTGGGAGATGCCTGTTCAGTATCCGTTGGGGATCATGGGGGAGCATAAGCAGTGTCGTGAGAAGGCGGCGGTGTTTGATGTGAGCCATATGGGCCAGGTGATCCTGCGCGGTGAGAATGTGGGCGAGAAGCTGGAAGCTTTGTGCCCGCAGGCCTATGCGACGCTGAAGGACGGCAAGGCGCGGTACGGGTTCTTCACGAATGAAGACGGCGGGATCATGGATGATCTGATCGTGTCGAACGCGGGGGATCACTATTTTGTGGTGGTGAACGCGGCGCTGCGCCATCAGGATATTCCGCATATGCAGGCCAACCTTGACGGCGTCGAAGTGACCGAGATCTTCGATCGTGCGCTGGTGGCGGTGCAGGGACCCAAAGCCGAAGACGTGGTGGGCGAGTTGTGCCCGGCCGCCCGCGATCTGAAGTTCATGGAAACCACCGTGGCTGATATCAACGGTGTTGAGTGCCGTATCTCGCGGCTGGGCTATACCGGCGAGGACGGATACGAGATCTCGATCCCCGAGGACAAGGCGATTGAGATCACCCGCGCCTTCTTGGCGCATGAGGATTGCGAAGCGGCCGGTCTGGGCGCGCGCGACAGCCTGCGGCTGGAGGCCGGGCTGTGCCTTTATGGCAATGACATCGACCAGAGCACCTCGCCCATCGAAGCCTCGCTGAGCTGGGCGATCCAGAAGCGCCGCAAGGAAGAGGGCGGGTTCCCGGGGGCCGAGCGCATCCAGCGCGAACTGGCCGAGGGCGCATCCCGCAAGCTGGTAGGCATCAAGCCCGAGGGCCGCGCGCCTGCGCGTCAGGGCGTTGAGATCCAGTGCACGGAAGGCAACACCATTGGCCAGATCACCTCGGGCGGGTTTGGCCCGACGGTCGGTGGCCCCGTTGCGATGGGCTATGTGTCCGCAGGCCATGGTGAGCCGGGCGAGACCGTCAATCTGATCATCCGGGGCAAGCCGCAACCGGCCGAGATCGTGGCGCTGCCCTTCGTCACCCAGAATTACAAGCGTTGAAGTCAGGAGAGAGACAAGATGGCAACCTATTATTCCGAAGAGCACGAGTGGATCGACGTGAATGGCGACACAGCCACTCTGGGCATCACCAAACATGCCGCCGAACAGCTGGGCGATGTGGTCTTCGTGGAACAGCAGGAAGTGGGTGACGCGTTCGAGAAAGACGGCGAGATCGGTGTGATCGAATCCGTCAAGGCGGCCTCGGAACTCTATGCCCCGGTTGATGGCGAGATCGTCGAGGTCAACGAGGCGCTGGCCGACAATCCTGGCGCGCTGAACGAAGACCCCGAAGGTGAGGCATGGATCTACAAGATCAAGATCACCGACGCGTCGCAGCTGGAAGATCTGATGGATGAGGCCGGCTACAAGGACTTCATCGGCTGATCCAGACCGGAGCCCTGAATGGGGCTCCGCCCGTTCGGGCCGGACCGGCTCGTGATGATGTATCGGGGGCCTGCGTGGTCTCCGCCCGACCTGACTTATTCATAGGAGCGCTGCAATGGCTTTCAAACTGACTGACTACGAAGCCTATGACTTTGCCAATCGCCGCCATATTGGTCCCAGCCCGACCGAGATGCGCGACATGCTCAAGGTGATCGGCTTCAAGACGCTGGACCAACTGATCGACGCCACCGTCCCGCCGGCGATCCGCCAGAAAGAGCCGCTGGACTGGGGCCCGGCGATGACCGAGCGCGATGCGCTGTTCTACATGAAAGAGGTGGCGAGTAAGAACAAGGTTCTGACCTCGCTGATCGGTCAGGGCTATTACGGCACCACCACGCCTGCGCCGATCCTGCGCAACATTCTGGAAAACCCGGCCTGGTACACGGCTTATACGCCTTATCAGCCCGAGATCAGCCAGGGCCGTCTTGAGGCGCTGTTGAACTTCCAGACCATGGTCAGCGATCTGACCGGGCTGGACGTGGCCAACGCATCGCTGCTGGACGAAGCCACAGCGGCGGCCGAAGCCATGGCAATGGCCAAGCGCGGCGGGCGTTCGAAAGCCAACAACGCGGCCTTCTTTGTTGACAAGAACTGCCACCCGCAGACCATCGCAGTCATTAAAACCCGCGCTGAGCCTCTGGGCATCGACGTGCAGGTCGCCGATCCTGACAGCCTCGACGCAGGTGCCGTCTTTGGCGCGATCTTCCAGTACCCCGGCACCCATGGCCATGTGCGCGACTTCACCAAGGAAATCGCAGCGCTGCATGAGCACAAAGCCATTGCCATCGTTGCTGCCGACATCCTGTCGCTGGCCCTGCTGAAGTCACCGGGTGAGATGGGCGCGGATATTGCCATCGGCTCGACCCAGCGCTTTGGCGTTCCGATGGGTTATGGCGGCCCGCACGCTGCCTATATGGCGACCACCGACAAGCTGAAGCGGTCCATGCCGGGCCGGATCATCGGCGTCAGCATCGACAGCCGTGGCAACAAAGCGTATCGCCTCGCGCTGCAAACCCGCGAACAGCACATTCGCCGCGAGAAAGCCAACTCGAATGTCTGCACCGCGCAGGCGCTGCTGGCCGTCATTGCCTCGATGTATGCGGTCTATCACGGCCCGGATGGCATCAAGGCCATCGCGCAATCGGTACACCGCAAGACCTCGCGCCTGGCCGCCGGCCTGGAAGAGGCGGGCTTCTCGGTCGAACCCGAAGTGTTCTTCGACACCATCACCGTTGAGGTCGGCCACCTGCAGAAGACCGTCATGGAGGCCGCAGTGGCCCGGGGCGTCAACCTGCGCAAGGTCGGCGACACCAAGGTTGGCATCAGCCTGGACGAACAGACCCGCCCCGAGACCATTGAAGCCGTCTGGGGGGCCTTTGGCATCGACAAGACAGACGACAGCTCGAACAAGCAGTACCGCCTGCCGGACTACGCGCTGCGCGAGACGCCCTATCTGACCCACGAGATCTTCCACAAGAACCGGGCCGAGGCCGAGATGACCCGCTATATGCGCCGTCTGGCTGACCGTGACCTGGCGCTGGACCGGGCAATGATCCCGCTGGGCTCGTGCACCATGAAGCTGAACGCCACGATCGAGATGATCCCGGTCACCTGGCCCGAGTTCGGCAATCTGCACCCGTTCTGCCCCGAAGATCAGGCGCAGGGCTATCACGAGATGATTGCCGATCTGAACGACAAGCTGTGCCAGATCACCGGCTATGACGCGATCTCGCAGCAGCCCAACTCGGGCGCGCAGGGCGAATATGCAGGCCTGCTGACCATCCGCAACTATCACTTCGCCCGCGGCGAAGGGCACCGCAATGTCTGCCTGATCCCAACCTCGGCGCACGGGACCAACCCGGCCTCGGCGCAGATGGTGGGCTGGCAGGTTGTCCCGGTGCAGGCGGATGAGAATGGCAACATTGATCTGAACGACTTCCGCGCCAAGGCCGAGAAGCACTCGGATCATCTGGCCGGTTGCATGATCACCTACCCCTCGACCCATGGCGTGTTCGAGACCACCGTGCAGGAGGTCTGCCAGATCACCCATGATCACGGCGGTCAGGTCTATATCGACGGCGCCAACATGAACGCCATGGTGGGTCTATCGCGTCCCGGTGACATTGGCGGCGATGTCAGCCACCTGAATCTGCACAAGACCTTCTGCATCCCGCATGGCGGTGGCGGCCCCGGCATGGGTCCGATCGGCGTCAAGGCGCATCTTGAGGAGCACCTGCCCGGCCATCCGGAATACGGCACTGCCGTGGGTCCGGTCTCGGCGGCACCCTTCGGCTCTCCGTCCATTCTGCCGGTCAGCTGGGCCTATGTGCTGCTGATGGGTGGCGCGGGTCTGACGCAGGCGACCAAAGTGGCGATCCTGAACGCCAACTATATCGCGGCGCGTCTGCAGGATGCCTATCCGATCCTATACACCTCCGAGACCGGTCGTGTGGCGCATGAATGCATCCTCGACACTCGTCCGCTGGACGAGGCGGCGCATGTGACCGTGGATGACGTCGCCAAACGTCTGGTCGATTCCGGCTTCCACGCCCCGACCATGTCCTGGCCGGTGGCGGGCACCCTGATGGTGGAGCCCACCGAGTCCGAACCAAAGGACGAGCTGGACCGCTTCTGCGACGCCATGCTCTCGATCCGGGCCGAGGCGCAGGACATCATCGACGGCAAGATCGACGCGGAGAACAACCCGCTGAAAAACGCCCCCCACACGGTGCGCGATCTGGTCGGCGACTGGGACCGCCCCTACACCCGCGAACAGGCCTGCTTCCCGCCGGGCTCCATGGGCGTCGACAAATACTGGTCCCCCGTCAACCGCGTCGACAACGCATACGGAGACCGAAACCTCGTCTGCACATGCCCACCAATGGAAGCATACGAAGAAGCCGCAGAATAAAACTACAAACCCCCGCCGAAAAATCGGCGGGG
>NZ_JBQFYA010000030.1:0-4941 GCF_056541245.1 Ruegeria sp. AI3 | reverse complement strand
CGTCAGCCAGAAAAGATCAGACATGGTCACCGCTCGATTTTCGAACCGTGAATCACGCAGCAAAGCGGAAATCAATGGGTCCTGACCCTAATAGTTAAGGAGAATTTTGTTTTTATATCAGTTGTTTATGCTGCCCGAAGAAAGAAGATACTAGAAGAAAAAGAAGAAGGATCAGCCTGAGGCAACGTTACCCCCCAACCCAAACGTGGTTTCCCTTTACCAGTATCCCGACCAGATCCACGAGGCCTTCACGCATGACGCAGAGCGTGACGTTTTTGTCTGCCCACAAGTGCACGACCTGAAACTGTGCGCCAATAGCCCCGAGTAATCGCCGCACTCACCGGGCGCGTTGAAAAAAAGGCGCAAACACTAGATGTAGTCAGGAGCTTTTTTCACCGATATCGACTGATTATGAGATCGGAACCTAAGCGCCGAACAACTTTCGGATTTTCCGCTTAGTGTTGCGGCGGCGATAAGTCCACGTCTTCTGGTAACTTTGAATGAACTGCGCGACCTGCGGGCTAAGATCCGAAGCTTTCCGGATATCTTCGGGCCGATCTTGCCTGATGCTCTGCTCGATAAAGTGTTCGAGCCACCTGAAAAACAGGTCGGGGTAAGCGCGGCCCGGGAAGTACTTTTCCCCCCACTGCACGATTGTCTTGATCTGCCGGAAGGCATTCTGGTGAAGATTATTTCCGTGTTTGCGGTAGGAGAGAACGATCTTGTTCCCCAGCGAAAAGGTCAACTCGGGGTGTCGCACCATGTGCTGAAACAGGCGCGTCCGCAGAACTATGTCGTCCCCGGTCATCGTGTCATCAAAACCGCCCACAGCCATGAGGGCGTCGCGGCGGAACACCTGACCTTGGATGTAGAAGGAGCCAAGGCTCCTATACTCCAGCTCAATCAGGTCCTGAGCCGTTTCGGGGTGGTTCGCAGGAAGCGGAAGGTGAATGGCATCCGTAATCCGGTGGCCGTTTTCGTCGATCTCGTAGTGACCGGTATTGGCTGCGAAGACGATGTTCCGAGCTTTCGACAAAACCTCGACCGCATCTTTGATACAGTCCGGCATCAGGAGGTCATCCAACGACATCATTGTGACAAATTCGCCCGACGCTGCGTCCAGAACCTTGTTGAAGTTCGCCGGCACATTGCCGGAATTTTCCTGCTTTATGAAAGTGGTCGGAAAGGGGCTCTTAGCCAGTGCGGCCTCAATCACTTCGACCGAATTATCCGGTGATCCATCGTCCAGGACGATGATTTCGATATTGCGATAGGTTTGTTCGTAGATCGATTGCAGACCCGCCGCAGCAAATCTCGCATGGTTGTAGGAGACGCATAATACAGAACACAAATGAGACATTCAGTTCTCGCTTTTCGGCCTCGTCATGAACGGGACGTTCAATTGAAGCGATTGACCGTCCAGCGCCCATGTCAGCAGGCGCGCAGGATCTCGGGTATGACTCGGTTTTTAACGAGTGATCTATCCAGTTGAGGCCCCATTGGCAAGCTCAGCACTTCTTGTGCCAGACGGCGGGCAATCGGGAAAGCCTCGGCTTTGAGGCACAGATCCGCATAGGCGCCCTGCATGTGCGGCGGGATCGGATAATGGATGAGCGTCCCTACCTTGGCCTCGGCCAGATGCGCCTGCATCTCAGCGCGCATTGTGGTGCGGACAACAAAAAGGTGCCAGACAGGGTCCGCCCAATCGGGCACATGCGGCAGGATCAGGCTGCTGTCCTTCAACCCCTCGAGATAGTCGACGGCGATCGCGCGGCGCCGTTCGGTCCAATCGTCCAGCGCCTTCAACTTTACCCGCAGAACAGCCGCCTGCACGGGATCGAGGCGTGAATTTACGCCGGGCTCTTCGTTGACGTATTTCTCGTGAGAGCCGTAGTTACGCAGTATCGCCACCCGGGCGGCCAGGTCTGCGTCGTTGGTGGTCACCGCCCCGGCATCCCCAAGTGCCCCAAGGTTTTTGCCCGGATAGAAGCTCCAGCAGACGATATCGCCATGCCCGCCAAGCCGCTGCCCCTTGTAGGCCGCACCATGCGCCTGCGCCGCATCTTCGATCACCCGAAGCCCGTGGCGGCTCGCAATCTCGAGGATAGAATCTAGGTCGGCAGGCTGGCCGTAAAGGTGCACCGGAAGCACAGCGCGGGTACGCAGGGTGATGGCCGCTTCGATAAGGGTCGGATCGATATTGTGGGTGGCCGGGTCAGGTTCGACCGGAACCGGTATTGCACCAACACCAGAGACGGCAAGCCAGGTGGCGATATAAGTGTTCGAAGGCACGATAACCTCGTCGCCCGGCCCGATGTCCAGCGCACGCAGGGCCAGTGTCAGAGCGTCTAGTCCGTTGGCCAGCCCCACGGCGAACTTGCTGCCGCAATAAGCGGCCCATTCTGCCTCGAAGGCCTCGACCTCGGGACCGAGGATGTAGAAACCACTGTCTAGCACTCGCGCCACAGCGTCGTCGATTTGTTGCTTCAGCTCGCGGTAGGCCGCGCCCAGATCGAGGAAAGGGATCATTCGACCCCTCCACGCAGCGCGTTCTGAAATTCATTGTAGTCCCGGAAATAGTCGGACTCATCATAGACATGCGAGGCAAGCACCATGCAGACTGCGCCTTGACTGAAGGCATCCATTTCGCGCCAGATCATCCGGTTGACGTAAAGCCCTTTGCGCGGGTCACGCAGCCAGAATTCGGTCTTGGTTTCTCCGTCGTCGATCTTAATGCGGAAACTGCCGGACAGCGCAAAGATGACCTGTTCAAGATCGCGGTGTGCATGGCCGCCACGTTCGGAGTCGACGGGTACGTTGTAAAGGTAATAGACCCGAGCAATGTCGAACGGCAGATGGTTACCCCCTTCCACGAAGGTCAGGTCGCCACGGGGATCATGGATTTGTGGAAGGTCGATGATCCGGACGCTGCCCTGGTGCGCGGAAATTCGTGTCATGGAAAGGTCACCCTTTGAGAAGTTTTAGATATGTGGCGCGTAACTCTTCGAACAGCTTGCGCGGATAGTCAAAGAAGATGTCTTGCGCGGTCCTATTGGTTTCGATCATGCCGAGACGGCGATAGAACGCCTCGGCGTGGGTGTTTTCCACCCGGACATCAACCTTGGCCATGCCGAGGTCTAGATGTTCGAAGCCGATGCCAAATGACAAGACCGCACTTTCCAGCGCGGCTTTCCGTGGTTTGTTGGCGTCGAGGATCCAGCTGCCCCAAGTGAATTGGTCTTTTTCGATTTTATACAGGCGTACCAACCCGCAGCGGGTGCCGTCGTGACGTTCGATCACGTAATAAAGCTGCCGACACTGGGCCTCCTGGGCTTTGTAGCCTTCGATCCACTGTCGCTGATCCGCAACCGTACCCGTGACCGGGGACAGGTGCCGATTGTAGTGCGGGTTCGTACGCAGGGCGTACACATAGGGGGCATCAGCGGGCGTGATAAGCCTGAGTCTCAGGTTGGGCCCGGCCACTTGGGCAACAGACGATTTGGTCATGATCCCTTTTGAGCTTGTGGCGGCGCTGCGGTCACAGACGCCACTATGGATGTTTCCGATGCGCTGCACCAGCCATAACTCCGGTCTCAGACCGAGGTACGCCGTGGCCCTTTCGGCTGTGCAAGGCCTCATTGAACGGGCGAACCTCTCTGTCGCCGGGGACGTTCTCGAGCTTCTGGAAGCCGGGGTAGTCATGCGCGGTGTCGCAACCGGCTAGCTCCGGGCCGCGTGTCTGACCTGGCAGCCAGCGCATCGGGATAATCACGGTCTTATTGTCGTTGTCGTTCAGCAGGCCGCCCCAGTACCCGAAACTGGAATTCGAGCTCACCTGGTGATCGCATTCCGAGATCAGCAGAAGGTCCAAGTGTCCGGCCTCGGTATTGTTCACATCGATGCAGCACCATTCGATTTGTGGCGGCAGTTTCGGCGCTAGGTGACTGCGCACCCAGTCGATGTCGTCCGAGAAGAAGAAGACCTTCGCCTTATCCTGACCCGAGGCTGAGACGATCTGATCTATGGCAGTTCTGTAGTAATCCTCGCCAAGCATCGCCATGCCGATGCTTACGTAGTCCCCACGACGTACATGGACCGCGATTGACATGGGCGCCTTATGAATATCCGACAGCACATCCCGGTTGGCCTCGTTCAACTCAAGGTCCTTGAAGCGCAGTTCTGAAAGCACCTTGTCTTCGACGTCGGACACGTACTTCCAGTGTTCTGCGTAACCATCGAAATACAGCGGCTGTGGGTGATCAAAGATGGCCGGGTCGTACCAGTAGGGTTTCGGATTATTGTAGTAGAAATGTCGCTTGTAGAAATCGATCTCGTCCTGCGTGGCGGCGTCCATTTTGATGTTTGGAAACAGCGTAGTCAGGGTGAACAGCCGGCTGCTCTTGTTGGAGCAATCCATGCCGTTGGTCTCGAACCACATCAGATCGTATTTAACGACCATGCCGAAGGCCTTCCTGAAACACTCGCCCAACACGTACTTCGTGATTGCCGAGCAGAGCCCACCGTCAACCATGACAATAACTATGGGGTCTTCCCCGCGCGCGCGCAGGATCTCCTCTCCCTTCTGGCGAAGTGAACGGTTCTTTCGTTTAGCGACCAACGAATGCAAGGATTTACGAAGACTGCGAGGCGACATAGGCGTAAAGATATGCCATTAAATATGCCATGACCATGCCAAAATAAAAAACGGCAATTTAAACCTATGCCGTTCAGCGACGCCGCGATCCAGGCCCGCCTTACCCTGAAGATTTTGTTTAGGATGCCGCTCCGGCCAACGATCGGGTTCGTGCAGATTTTGTTGCGGCTGGTCGGTTTGGATTGGGCGGTCCAGACTAGGTTCAGGCCTCATAGCCAATAGATAACGAGTGCTGCGAGGGCGATTGCTGACAGGAAGACCTTTGGGCACCTGTCGTAGCGGGTTGC
>NZ_JBQFYA010000029.1:0-5489 GCF_056541245.1 Ruegeria sp. AI3 | reverse complement strand
ATCGGAACGCTGTTATTCTCATAAAAACCACTATCCGCGGTCTTAATGTCCAAATCCGTAAACGGTTCTTTAATCGACATCAATTTCCTCCGTGTTGTCGATTTGATAGGGTGGAAGGCCGTTCTTTTTGCTGGCTCTTCTCTTATGTTATTGCGGTGATCGCACCGGTCGTTCAGGCGCGTGGCTTTAAATCCTGACCCACTCAGGTTCTGTCGCGCCTTGAATTTTTCCTTGTGATTTCGATGTTAAACGGACACTGAAAAGGCGTCTTTGGTTATGTGGGTTGGTTGGGAAGGCTAGACACTCTTTGCGTGTGTGGTGCTCCGGATTCCGACCTTTTCGGTCGCAATGACGACGGATTCTGCGAGCCTTATTGCCAAAAAGGGGCGTTTTGACTGATCGAATTCGTCGAAAACGACATAGTGGCACGTCACACTCAGCGTATGCGAGTGCTAGTTTGGCGGCATTACCCAACGGGACGCTGTTCAGGGCGCCGCCTGCGCTTATAGTCTTTGCCAATACACTCTGGTCGTCTTGAAGAGGAGTGAGGGCGTGGATCACAATGTCGATATGCTGATCATCGGGGCCGGGTTTTCCGGGCTGACCATGGCGCTTGAGGCGCGCAAACGTGGCCTCCGCAACATCGCTATTCTGGAAAAGGCTGGTGATATCGGTGGGACATGGCGCGAGAATACCTATCCCGGTGTTGCCTGTGATATCCCCTCGCACCTCTATTCGATGGCCACACACCTAAACCCGAACTGGAGCCGCGCCTATGCGGAAGGAGCCGAGATTCAGGCGTATCTACAGGATGTTGCGCGCAAGGAAGGCCTTTACGACCTCTGTCATTTTCAGCAGGAGTTGAAGTCGGCCAAATGGGATGGCGCGCGCTGGCAAGTCGAGACGGAGTCGGGGCAGAGCTGGTCGGCGCGGTTTCTGGTCTCGGCCATCGGTGCGTTGCATCATCCCAGTATTCCGGGCATCCAAGGGGCCGACAGTTTTCCGGGCCCGACGTTTCATTCTGCGCAATGGGATCACAACGTCTCGGTCGCGGGTAGACGCGTGGCAGTGGTCGGAACGGGTGCCTCGGCGGTGCAATTCGTACCAGAGATCACCAAGACGGCCCGCCATGTAACGATTTTCCAACGCAGCGCGCCTTATGTTCTACCGCGTCCTGACGGCCCGATCGCGCCATGGGTTCGCAGGCTGTACGCGCGGATTCCGTTGTTGTCGCGACTGCGGCGCAAGCTGATCTTCGCGGTTTTTGAATACCGCCATCGAGTGTTCCGCGGCGATCCGAAGATGGTTCAATACGCCATGAAACTTTGGCGTAAAGAACTGGAGAGCGCAATTTCGGACCCTGCCGAAATCGAGAAGCTGACGCCAGATTACCGCATCGGCTGCAAGCGGATCCTCAGTTCGAACGATTGGTATCCGGCGCTTGCGCGCGACAATGTCGACGTCATATCGCAATCAGTCCGTTCGATTGAAGGAGACAGGATCATCGCAACCGATGGTGGCGAAACGCAGGCCGACGTTCTGATCTGGGGCACCGGATTTCACGTCACCGATATGGTCGAACGCCTCGATATCACCGGGACAGATGACCAGACTTTGCGGAATGCATGGGCGGAGGGTATGCAAGCCAATCTGGGCACTGCCATCGCAGGGTTTCCGAATTTCTTCATCCTGCTCGGGCCGCATACGGGCCTTGGCCACAACTCGGTCGTGCTGATGATTGAGGCTCAGGTCGGCCATATCGGTCGCGTTCTGGACGGGATGCAAAGCCAAGGGCTGGAGGTGGTTGTTCCCGACCCCGCACGGCAAGCCGCATTCACCAAAGAAATGCAGGACCGTCACACCGATAGTGTTTGGCAGGTCGGAGGGTGCTCGTCTTGGTATCAAGACGCCGAAGGGCGCAACACAACTCTGTGGCCCGGAACAGTTGCAGAATTTCAAAAACGCATGGCACAATCCGGGTTAGAGCAATACGCCCCGGTTCCAGCCGCAGGCAGCGAGGTTTGATATGACGACGCTTCTTATTCTATTGGCCGTCTTCGCGGTGTTTCTGCTGGCGATGAACCTGTGGACCCGCAGCCTGATGCGGGAGGGGCTGAAAACCGTTCCGCAGATGGGGCAAATCCTGCCGGTGCGCGGTGGGCGCATTCACTACGTCGAAAAAGGCGACCCGAATGCGCAAACCATCGTGATGATCCACGGACTCGCAGGGCAATTGCAGCACTATACCTACGCGCTGGTCGACAAACTGGCCGAGGAGTACCACGTGATCGCGCTTGATCGGCCGGGATGCGGGTATTCCACACGCGACAGCGCAGATCTGGCCCTTTTGCCAGAACAGGCGCGGATGATTGCCGAGTTTCTTGAGGCGAAAGAGGTCTCAGGCGCAGTTCTGGTTGGGCATTCGCTGGGCGGAGCGGTGTCGCTCGCGATGGCGCTCGACTTTCCCGAAAGGGTAGGCGGGCTGGCGCTGCTTGCCCCGTTGACTCAAAAACTGCCGGGAACGCCAGCGGTCTTCAAACCGTTGGAGATTCGCACGCAATGGCTGCGACGCTTGATTGGCAACACGCTGGCCGTTCCCATCGCAGCAAAAACTGCACCGCATACACTGGGCGCGGTGTTCGACCCGGAAACGCCTCCTTCGGATTTTCTGGATCGTGCAGGCGGCGCCCTTGGCCTGCGCCCCTCGGCCTTTGTCACGGCGTCCGAGGATGTGATCGGCGTTGATCTCAGCATCTCCGAGCAAGTCGCCCGCTATGATGCGCTCCGGACACCGGGCGCCATTCTCTATGGTACTGAGGATGCAATCCTGTCGGCGCCTCACCATGGCCCTCCAATGGAGCGCTTCGGGCTGGGATATAAGGTGATTGACGGAGCAGGGCACATGATCCTGATCACCGAGCCTGACCGCTGCGCCGCTTTCATCGCCGGTGTCGCCTCTGGCATTGCGGCGAGCGCTGCTCTGCCGCAGGAGGGGCAGCCGACGAACTGAAAGAATCCGCTAATTGGGGGTGTTTTCCCTCTTGACCCTCCCTGACCGCTCCCTTAAATCGCCTCTCACTCATGGCGGAGTAGCTCAGTTGGTTAGAGCAGCGGAATCATAATCCGCGTGTCGGGGGTTCAAGTCCCTCCTCCGCTACCAAATACCCCTCTCAATGCATTGTTTGTACTCAGGTATTTTGGGAGTTCCCTTAACCTTGCCATATTTTGCGCACACAGCGCTCTAAGTTGAACGTCGGAGCGTTTGCAACTTAATCGATTGTCTTTCTTCATCCAAAGCTGCCCAACTTCGACGAATGTTTGTATCTTTTCGAGTAGGTTGCCTCGAATGCGCTTCTAGTAAAGTGCCACAATACTGATCTTAAGTATTCTCTGCAGATCCCAAGGTGATTGTGGTGTCCGAACCCCGTTCGCTTAGCTGACAGGCATATTGGGGACCTCTGCGGCAATTGTGGGCTTTCCCTATTCGTAAGGCGGTGGAGCAAGTGGCCGCTGCAAACCCCTTTATTGATAGGGGCAGGCCCTTGCTGAACGGGCCGGTAATTCCGCGTACTACTGGGCCTCTTGAACGCAGATTTCGCGCTGCATAAGGTGCTACATGGGGTCTTCGTTAAAGTGCGAATGTAAATTTAGATTCCACTTTTTCGCCCACAAGTCCGCAAATTCCTTCATTAGTTCCGGCCTATCTTCAAGCAAAGCCATGAGTTGACAAGCGGCCCACATCGCCGCGTAGCCGTCGGCGTCTTCGCTTTCTATTTGAAATGCGTTCATTGCAGCGGTGTAAGGGGTTGAGGGCTCGTGCATCTGCCTAAAAGTTCCTTCAAGTCAATAAAAAAGAAAACCCTGACAAGAAACCAACGGCAACCCAAACTGAAGTAGCTGAAAAGGTCAAAGCAAGGTCCAACATCCATTCACCCCCTGAATTTCATTGCGTATCTCAGCCATCAGACTTTTCAGGCAAGGATTCACACAGGAGTATGAAAGAACACGGTTGAACACGCAGAAAACAGGCCGTTAACATTCGGTTCACGAATGTAGATCCGCAACCCAGCCGGGTCTGACCTTGCATCACCCTTGAGGCGATCCAGAACGACCCAGTTGTTTAGTGAGCAGCCTAATCTGACTGGTCCAAGTTGGTTGTTAGTGGATCATCGGCCTAAGATCCATCGGTATGATGGTTTCGGGCGCCGGTGGGCGATAGCCCAATGCACTGTGGGGGCGTTTTGTGTTTTAGTGTCTCCTTCATTGTTTTATCGGGATTTGTTCGTCGCGCAGGCTGTAGGAGATTCCACCGTTTAGTAGCTCGTCCCTGAACCGGCCATTTAAGCTTTCGAAGTGTTCGTTCTCCCACGGGCTCCCTGTTTCAATGTATGCCGTCTGGCCGCCAACGGCGGTAAAGGTGACATTGATCGCCCGAATTCGCTCTCAAAGGGTCTAAGGCCCTGGAGAACTTCGTGCTTTGGTTTGTCCATCCCGAGACAGACGCGTGGCCATTTAGCTATAGAAAACAGGTCGAGAGAACCCCGCCGCGGACGCGGCAGCAAGCGCGACGAAAATTTTTTAGAGAGGGCCCACTTTTTTATCTGAATCCTCTTGAACCCTGCCAGCAACAATCGTAGACAGCCGCTCACCGATGGGGTGTAGCCAAGTGGTAAGGCAGCGGTTTTTGGTACCGTGTATCGTAGGTTCGAATCCTACCACCCCAGCCACCATTCTCCGAAAGATCAACAAAATAAGGGGAATTCCGCCCCTTCAAGCAGACATGTATCTCATGCCTCCGAAGGTGGGATACAATGCGGGATACACGATCGCCACTCCAAGATCGGATTTTGACCCAAGCGACGCGCTCGCGTCGGCCCCTATCTCATACGTCGCGGTCGCACCTATTACTTCATGAAGCGTCTGCCGAAAAAAATCTTAGGCAGCGCATCAAACCGATTTCTGCGCTTTTATCTGCAGACCGACCTACCGCTCGACGCCGTAGTGCGGGCCGGATGCCTGCTCGCTGTTTACGAGCAGAGGGAACCGGAAATCATAAACGCAGTAATTAAAAACGAAATAACACCTGAACAGGCACTTGCCTTGCTGAGAGAGATGCTCCGCGCTGAACTCAATCGTATTTTGGTGGAACAAAATTCCGATTGCACGCTTTCGGATCAGGAAGCATACACCCGCATCGAAGCACTGGAAAACGAAAATAAAGCTCTCAAAGCAGCGATGCGGAAGCGCGACTGGTCCACCATCGAACCAGCGCTGCTTGCGGCAGGGAAACAATTTCCATCCCGGTACCAACGCCGGTTTCGACAGATATTGGACGACGGGCGGTCGCTCAACAGAGACAAATCAATGAAGTCGAAATCGATGTGCTTGATGGCGAAGATAACCGCTCCTTTGCTGGACGTGTCTGCGAAACTCGCGTCGACCAGTGTGCCGGTTGGGCAGATTACGGCTGCGCGGTTTGTGGTGCAATG
>NZ_JBQFYA010000028.1:0-5722 GCF_056541245.1 Ruegeria sp. AI3 | reverse complement strand
GATTATAGGAGCATTTGGCCTTTTTTGTGATATTACAACATACCGACGCACCCCAGCATTGCGAGGACACTATGTCAGCAAGAAGCAAGCCGTTCCAGCCCGGAGCGGTTCTATGTGAGATCATCGTTGGCGCATGTCGCGCCTCAGACCTCGGCGGGCGTGGGAAGCAGAACATCCACACCAGCACCACTCCCGTGGCTACCTGCGGACAATCTGGGGACGACACGGGCCAGGCGCGCCTCAAACGCCGGAAGCGCATGGCACCCCGCGATGCGGTGCTGAGCGAGGGAACGCGTCACGGAACGCGTCCCCGGTGCCGGAGAAGGGGCGGGCGCCCCGAGACGGTGGCGGTGTAAGCCATGGGGCAGGCATCGCGCAAATTCGAACTGGTTGAGGCCAACGCCTCGGGGTTGACCAATCCGCCGCTAGAAGCCGTTGGTCAACCTGTTGGTCAACCATTGGTCAACCACGAAAAATGGTTGCCGATGAATGACCTGGTCGAGTTGTCTGGGGTATCCAAACAGGCGGTCAGCAAAGCCCTGCAGTCGCGCAAGTGGCGCGGTGTCGATCTTCTTGTCAGAGAAGTTGAAATCGGGCGTGGCGGTGCTGGAGGTCGAGCACCTCAAGCGCATGTAGACCACTTACCCGCTGATCTGCGGGAGGCCTGGTATCTGGAGCGTGGCATCGTGCTCCACGCAAAGCCCGATGTGGCGACCGGCGGCACCTGTCTTGTACCGGAGCAGGCCCACCAAACGGATGCACGCTTTGAGGCCGATCTGGCTTTGGCGCGGTGGCGGCAGGAGGTGATCCGCCCGGCCCTGGCCTTTGAGAAGGGCTCACCTGAGCGGGCGGCGGTGATCGAGGGCCTCACCCGGGAACCGCGCCTGTTCCCCAACGGGAAACGCAAGCTGATCTCCAAGCAGACGCTCTATAACTGGCTGCGCGACTATGAGGCCTTTGGTCTAAATGGTCTGGTCCGCAAGCGCCGCGCCGATCACGGCGTCCGGCGCCAGACGGTCACCCGCGCCTGGGATGCGTTTTTTGAGGCGCATATCGATGCGGCCACGCAGGCCGGGATCGGCGCGGACCTGACCACCTATATCCGGTCCCTCTGGGCAGCGGGGGAATGCGGCTGGCGCGCGATCTCGGAGAAATCCACCACCCGCCTGATCGAGATGAGCCGAGACCTGCGGGTCGTGCCCTTCGAGGCGCTGGAGCTGGGCCGGTGCGGCGACACGAATGCCAAAGGCACCCAGTTCGGCCTCTGTAATGTGAACCGCCGCCAGGTGGAGCATCACCGCCAATACGCGCTTCTCGCGATCAAGGACAAAGACAACGCCACCTTCCAGGACAGGTATGTGCCCTCGATCCGGCGGGACTATGCCACGTTGCTGCCACGTCAGATCGTGGTGGGGGACGTGCACCCCGTGGATATCATGATGCGCCGCGCCGATGGCACGGTGGTCTATCCCAAGGCGATTGCCTGGTACGACGTAGCTACCAATGAAATCCATATGACGTTCGTGCTTTGCGAGCCCGGTGAAGGCATACGGCGCGAGCATGTGGCCCAGAGCTTTGAGGCGATGGTCGCGGAATGGGGCCTGCCCGAGATGCTCTATCTCGACAACGGGTCCGAGTATTCCTGGGATGCGATGATCGGCGGGTTCACCCAGCTCTCCAGACTGACGCAGGGCGGGCTCAAGGTGTTTGATCTCACCGGTGATCCGAAGGTCGCAGCGCGCGTGGCCGAGGGCCGTGAAGCCGTGGTGCGGTCGATGCCCTACAATGCGAAGGGCAAGCCGGGCATTGAGGGTGCCTTTGGCAACATCGAGCAAGTCTTTTTCGCCACAATCCCAGGCTGGACCGATGGCGACCGCATGAACAAGAAGACCCACGCCAAGGGCAAAGACCCGGTGGCCTTCGATGGCGATGCGAGTGCCTTTCTGGAGACCGCTGGCAAAGCCTTGGAGTGGTATCACAAGCGCCCTCAGCATGGGCGGCTTGCAGGCATGAGCCCCAATGAGGCCCTGCGCAATTTCATTGATCAGGGATGGGGCAAGACCACACTCTCGCACCCCGAGGTTCTCGCCCTCGCCTTTGCCGAGGAGGTCGAGCGCATGCCGGATCGCGGGCGGGTGAGCTACACCCCCCGCCGTGGCGAGACGATCTATTTCTACGACGATGCGCTCCTGGGCCTCACCCACAAGATCACCCTCCGGGTGCCCGCCTTCAATCCCGCGTTTGTGTTCTGTTTCGCCAATGGTGAGTTGATCTGCCAGGCCTTCCCGGAGCGCACCTTTGGTGTCCTGGATGATGCAGGCGCTCGGGAGGTCAACCGGCGCGGCAAGGCCTTCCGCCGCCAGATCGCTGAAAAGCGCAAGCATGTGGCCCTGTTGTCGCTGACCGAGGAAACCGAGCGGCACATCGCTCATATGCCCGATGCGCCGGAGGCCCCGGTGGCTGCAGTGGTCGATGCCGGGATCATCGACCGCATGGTGCGCATGGATGCCGAGGCGCGCGCAAAGGCCCTGGCCGAGGCCGCCAATACCGAGCCGCGCAAACCCATTGAACAATGGAAACCGCCGACCCCCGAGGTGGTCAGGACTTTCACATATGCGGAGGAAGAGGATTGAGGAGCTTCGTCGAAACGGAGATGGCGGGCCGGGCGCGCATGATGTGCGAAACGGTGATGTCCGTGCCACAATACAGCCGCCTGGGTCAGATCACGGGTGATCCGGGCACCGGCAAGACCTCGGCGACCTACTGGCTGGCCGAGACGCTGGGGGCCATTCGTATCGAGGCCTGGGCAGGCATGAAGGAAAAGACCTGCCTGCAAGAGCTGGCGCATGCCTTTGCCAAGGCCGGATATCCCATCGATGCGAGCGGCACATCCAACACCCTGATCCAGCGCCTCATCCGGCAGGGGACCGAGGGCAAGCTGATCATCGTGGATGAGGCCAATCACCTGCGCTGGCCCACCCTTGAGATGCTGCGCTCGATCTCTGACATCGGCGGCGCGGGGCTGGTGATCGCGGGCACGGACTTGCTGGCCAGAAAGTTCATCCACCCGCAAATCCGGGTGTTCCTGGAGCAGTTCCGCCAGCGGATCGGCACCAAGAAGGTGGTGATGCAGCCGGTGCAGGAGGCGGGCGAGATGGCCGCCTATGTCCTGGCCCCGCGCTTCGGGAGCATCACTCAGAAGAGCGCCACGGCCTTTCTCAGAAAGACGGGGGGCAACTGGCGCTTAGCGATGGCCCTGGCCGATGCCTGCGCCCGCCTCATGGAGAATGAGGGCATCGACAAACTCGATGAGCGCGTGGTCGAGACCGCTGCCGCATGGATGGCGGGAGAGAGTTGAGGATGGCCGTTCCCGAAACCGTCCAGGAGCTGGTCTCCCTTGCCGCGCCCCATGCCCTTGATGGCGCGCCCTTCACCGCTGCGGACCGGCTGCACAAGGCCGCCGATGCTCGCACCGCCCACGCCATCCCTGCGGGGTATCCCAACCCACCGGGCTTGGCACCATTGGCGAGACCAGCACCCTCAGCGCAAGCGCAGGATTGAAGATCACGTTCATGGCATACTCCCATGCTCTAACGCCGGGGCACTCGGATCATGATCAGGCAGCGACCCTCGGTGCTTTCAACTCGTTGTTATTTCTGTCAAATTGGGCGGATTCTGTTGAAGAACTCGGTGCAATTGACTGCCAGATTATCGCTGGAGAACCAGCGCGAGTTGTTTGGTCCGGACGCTGGCCCAGTCGTCTCGCAAATGGGCTGATTTGGCGGGTCAGATCATCCCATGGCCTCCGTTTGGGCGGTCCTGGGCCTGAGCTTGGCGAGCTTTCTGAGGTTCTGTGCGATGGCAGCGAGCAGGAACTCATCTTTTGCCCCGTTCGGGCCGCGCAATCGCAACCTGGTCAGGTTCAGGATGCGTTTCAGATGCGCGAAGAGCATCTCAACTTTCTTCCGTTTGTCACGGCTGACCTTGTAGGCTTTCGTCTTCCGGCTCGATCGCGCGAAGTCCCGGGCGTCCTCGTGCTCTTCCCGGCTGATCGATCTGCAGATCGCATTGGGGCAGCACTTCTCTTTCGATGGGCACCCCTGACAATCGGATTTTAGAGCGCGATACTTTCGGGTGCCGCGGATGTTCTTGTCGCGATTGGGATCGGAGTAATTCCGGCGGAACTGCTTCAATGCGAAACCTTCGGGGCAAATGTATTGGTCGTTGGCCTCGTCGTATTCAAACTCAAAACGGGTCCATGCGCCGTCCTTGCGGTTCGAATGATCGATCACTGGAATGAAGGGGATGATGCCGCGTTTCTTGACCAGCCACCCCAAGTTGTCGCTGGATCCATAGGCCGTGTCCGCGGCAAGCCAATCCGGCCGGATGCCGAAGCGCTGTTCAGTGCGATCCAGCATTGTTTGCGAGGCACCCACCTCGGCCTGTCGGATCGCCCGCGTGGCTTCAACATCCATGATGACTGAGCTTTTTGTGTCGATCAGGTGGTTCGTGGCATAGGCAAAGTAGGGACGACTTTCCTCAGCTCGGGTCCACTGAGCTGCCGGATCCGACTTGGCGACGAACTTAGGTTGTACCGGCGAGGCTGCACCGAAGGCCGCATCGTCTAGCGTTTCAAGGTACTCTCTGGCCGCGCGATTGCCCGCAGCTCGAGCGACGTCTTCGCTCCAGTCCTTAGCCGCAATGGAACGGGCTTTGTTGGCATCCGCCGGTATCAGGCTGGCGTCGACAGCAAAGCCTTCGCCTGACACGAGGTCCTCCTTCAGGCAGCGCTCCACCGTCGCCTCGAAGATATGGCGCAGCATGTCGCTTTCCCGAAGCTTGCCATGGCGGCACCGCGAGAACGATGAATGATCCGGCACCTTGTCCTCCAAACCGAGCCGGCAAAACCAGCGATACGCAAGATTGAGATGCACCTCCTGGCACAGTCGTCGTTCGGACCGAATGCCCATCGCATAACCAATCACCAGCATCCGGACGATCAGCTCGGGATCGATCGAAGGGCGGCCCGTGTGGCTGTAAAAGGGCTTCAGCCTCTCCCGCATGTCGCCCATGTCGAGGAAACGGTCAATCTCTCTCAATACGTGATTAGGCGGCACATGTGCGTCCAAATCGAACTCATAGAACAGCTGCGCTTCAACCTTTTGAATGCCCATCATCGCCCGATCCTCCCAATCTCGATAAATCAAGTGAATCAAACGACTTGCCGCACTGCAACACAGAGTTCTTCAACACCATCGGCGGACTCCAGTCATTCGCTGCGAACGCGATTGCTCCTTCCAAGAGTCTGGATTGCGGCCATTCAAATGTGGAATTGCTTGCGACTCCGGAAATCTGGCCGCTATATTTTGCAGGCGAAAATTCATGAAATTCGCGAATTCCGGTATGCGGTATATACCGGAAGTATAGTACTATACTTAGATAGAAATTCGCTATTTCCGAGAATTTTGTGTACTCTAATGTAGTATGAACGATTCGAGACCACCGCTGGCTCGCGGGCGCGCCCGCCTCACTGCAGTCATTCAGGCTTCAGGGGATGTCGTGCGTATTGACGATGCAGTGCGAGCTTTGGATATCGACCGTCACCAGGCCGCGAAATTACTCTCAAGATGGACCGCCCAAGGCTGGCTCAGGCGAGTTGGTAGCGGGGCATATGTACCTGTTCAGCTTGATCTTCTCGATGCGAGGCAGGTCTTGCAGGACC
>NZ_JBQFYA010000027.1:2500-5941 GCF_056541245.1 Ruegeria sp. AI3 | reverse complement strand
GGGCGGCTTGTTCGGTACTTTGTTCGACTGTGATGTTTGCGGGAGCAGGATTTGAACCTGCGACCTTCAGGTTATGAGCCTAACGAGGTGAGAACGCTAAGCGATTGATCCAGTGGATCAATTGTAGTCTGAACGGGCTGTTTGGATTTTCTGACGCTGGTTGCGGGAGTAGGATTTGAACCTACGACCTTCAGGTTATGAGCCTGACGAGCTACCGGGCTGCTCCATCCCGCGTCAGAGTCAGATTTGTTTCATCGTATTAGAGAGACTGTGGGCTTTTGCTAGGTTTGGCGGTGACCTACTCTCCCGGGGCTTAAGCCCAAGTACCATTGGCGCGGCAGTGCTTAACTTCCGGGTTCGGGATGGGACCGGGTGTTTCACTTGCGCTATGACCACCAAACCGAGGAAAAGCCCATGTCGGCTTTCTTGCTGTGCAAGAAGGCGACGAGGTGGCAGTTAGCGTATGTGCGTTGCCACTCGGTTGTGTTTTCAATCAACATCGCGGCTTGGCGCTGCGACGCTATCCTTAGTCAAGGTCGGTGTATGCTTCTGGTTTGATTTGTCTTTCTGTTACTGGATCAAATCAAGCCTATCGGGCGATTAGTACCGGTCAACTGAACGCATTACTGCGCTTACATCTCCGGCCTATTGACGTGGTGGTCTTCCACGGCCCTCAGGGAGACCTTGTTTTGAGGGGGGCTTCCCGCTTAGATGCCTTCAGCGGTTATCCTGTCCGATCATAGCTACCCAGCACTGCCGTTGGCACGACAACTGGTCCACCAGTGGATCGTTCACCCCGGTCCTCTCGTACTAGGGGCAACTCCTCTCAAGTCTCCTACACCCACGGCAGATAGGGACCGAACTGTCTCACGACGTTCTAAACCCAGCTCACGTACCTCTTTAAACGGCGAACAGCCGTACCCTTGGGACCTGCTCCAGCCCCAGGATGAGATGAGCCGACATCGAGGTGCCAAACACTGCCGTCGATATGGACTCTTGGGCAGTATCAGCCTGTTATCCCCGGCGTACCTTTTATCCGTTGAGCGATGGCCCTTCCACTCGGGACCACCGGATCACTATGGCCGTCTTTCGACTCTGCTCGACTTGTCAGTCTCGCAGTCAGGCTGGCTTCTGCCATTGCACTCAACGAGCGATTTCCGACCGCTCTGAGCCAACCTTCGCGCGCCTCCGTTACGCTTTAGGAGGCGACCGCCCCAGTCAAACTACCCGCCACGCAGGGTCCCGGATCCGGATAACGGACCGCGGTTAGACATCAAGAGTGCGAAGGGTGGTATCTCAAGGGAGGCTCCACGGATACTTGCGTTTCCGCTTCAAAGCCTACCACCTATCCTGCACATCACAATCCTGATGCCAGTGCGAAGCTGTAGTAAAGGTGCACGGGGTCTTTCCGTCTAACCGCGGGAAGCCTGCATCTTGACAGGCAATTCAATTTCGCTGAGTCGATGTTGGAGACAGCGGGGAAGTCGTTACGCCATTCGTGCAGGTCGGAACTTACCCGACAAGGAATTTCGCTACCTTAGGACCGTTATAGTTACGGCCGCCGTTTACCTGGGCTTCAATTCAAGGCTCTCACCTCTCCTTTTAACCTTCAGGCACCGGGCAGGCGTCAGACCCTATACGTCGTCTTGCGACTTCGCAGAGCCCTGTGTTTTTAATAAACAGTCGCCACCCCCTGGTTTGTGCCCCCAGCCCCTAGTTGCCTAGGAACCGGGCCTCCTTCTCGCGAACTTACGGAGGTATTTTGCCGAGTTCCTTCAACATCGTTCTCTCAAGCGCCTTGGTATTCTCTACCAGTCCACCTGTGTCGGTTTAGGGTACGGTCTGATGGAGGGCTATTTCCAGGAACCACTCAGCAGCCCAATCAATCCGATAAGATTGAACTACACCTGTGATCCGTCACATCCTCCTGGCCTAGGAATATTAACCTAGTTCCCATCGCCTACGCCTTTCGGCCTCGGCTTAGGGGCCGGCTTACCCTGCTCAGATTAGCTTTAAGCAGGAACCCTTGGACTTTCGGCGAGAGTGTCTCTCACACTCTTTGTCGCTACTCATGTCATCATTCTCACTAGTGATCTCTCCACCGGATGGCTCACGCCCCGGCTTCATCGAAAGAACTCTATCCGTCATTACACCCACTGATATTTCACAGAAGGATGCAAATACGGATGAGTTCTATGTCACACTACGCTCTGCTACCGATGCTTACGCATCCCTAGACTTCGGCTCATGGCTTGAGCCCCGTTACATCTTCGCCGCAGGACAACTTATTTAGACCAGTGAGCTGTTACGCTATCTTTAAAGGATGGCTGCTTCTAAGCCAACCTCCTGGTTGTTTTGGTCGTCCCACCTGCTTTCCCACTTAGCCATGAATTGGGGGCCTTAGTCGTAGGTCAGGGTTGTTTCCCTCTCCACTACGGACGTTAGCATCCGCAGTGTGTCTGCCATCTAGTACTCCCGGGTATTCGGAGTTTGGTTAGGATCAGTAAGCCTGTGGGGCCCCATTACCCATCCAGTGCTCTACCCCCCGGGGTATTCGGATGACGCTCTACCTAAATAGATTTCGCAGAGAACCAGCTATCTCCGAGTTTGATTGGCCTTTCACCCCTAGGCACAGCTCATCCCGATCCTTTTCAACGGATGTGGGTTCGGTCCTCCAGTAAGTGTTACCTTACCTTCAACCTGGCCATGCCTAGATCACTCGGTTTCGGGTCTGATCCCACGAACTCATTCGCCCTATTAAGACTCGCTTTCGCTACGCCTACACCTAACGGCTTAAGCTTGCTCGTAAGACCAAGTCGATGACCCATTATACAAAAGGTACGCCGTCAGATCTCGAGGATCCTCCGACTGATTGTAGGCGTTCGGTTTCAGGTACTGTTTCACTCCCCTCGTCGGGGTGCTTTTCACCTTTCCCTCACGGTACTGGTTCGCTATCGGTCAGCAAGGAGTACTTAGCCTTCGAAGGTGGTCCTCCGATCTTCAGACAGAATTTCACGTGTTCCGCCCTACTTAATACGTCCATCAAAGCTTCCTATACGGGGCTGTCACCCGCTATGGCCATGCTTCCCAACATGTTCTAGTCACTTATCTGGCTCGGCTGGTCCCCGTTCGCTCGCCGCTACTAGGGGAGTATCAATTGATTTCCTTTCCTCCGGGTACTTAGATGTTTCAGTTCCCCGGGTTTGCTCTTAAAACCCTATGTATTCAGGTCTTAAGTACCTGTTTAAGCAACATATTGATTACCAAAGATAACAATATGAAGCTTTCAGGTGGGTTGCCCCATTCAGAGATCCATGGATCAAAGCTTATTCTCAGCTCCCCATGGCTTATCGCAGAGTATCACGTCTTTCATCGCCTCTTGCTGCCAAGGCATTCACCAAACGCCCTTCTCGCGCTTGATTTGATCCAGAAAGAGAAAGA
>NZ_JBQFYA010000026.1:0-7245 GCF_056541245.1 Ruegeria sp. AI3 | reverse complement strand
TGCACCGCCATGCAGCCAGTCATTGCCCCCGCCGCCCTGCAGCGTGTCATCGCCATCACCACCATAGAGATAATCATCGCCCCCGCCACCATGCAGCGCGTCGTCTCCGCCCAGACCCCACAGGCTGTTATTGGCCTCATCCCCATACAGCATGTCTGCATGGGCCGATCCCGCGAGATTCTCGATCGACACAAAACTATCGCCCGTCGCGTCACCCGTGTTGGCCGCGGCATTGCCCAGATCAACCGTCACGCCGGAGGCCGCATCCCAATACCCCGCCCCATCATTACCCGCGCCGCCATCCAGAACATCCGCACCTGCACCGCCATGCAGCCAGTCATTGCCCCCGCCGCCCTGCAGCGTGTCATCGCCATCACCACCATAGAGATAATCATCGCCCCCGCCACCAATGGCGAGGGCTGTAACGCTCGAGTAGAATTGCGAACTATTGGTGAATTCGTTGATGCTGAACGCGCTCGCGCCAACACTCCCATCAATCGCGGCTGGTGTATCGTCGACAGGCGTAATCTCAAGCGCAAAGGTGCTGCTTGCGCAAAGAGGTCCGTCGCTGGCCGTTACCATGACAATCAATGTCCCATGGACGTCCCGGGGCGGTATGCCCGAGAAACGCCCCGCAACCGCATCAAACACCAACCAGTCCGGCAGGGCCGTACCATCAACAAGCTTTGCGCTTAAGGTCAGCGCATCGCCATCCACATCCGTGAACGCATGCGCTGGCAGGACAAAGCTCACAGCCTCATCTTCCGCGGAAGACTGATCAGGCAACGCAATTGCCAAAATGGGTGTGTTGTTCATAACGGTCATTATGTTCTCCAATTCAAACTGTTGAGCATCAGGAGATTGATCGGCAGGCTGAGCAGGCCAACACCTGCGAGCGTAGAACGGAGTGCCTGAAGGCACTCCGCAACAAGCCCGTCCTGGGTGCGTGATTGCGACACCATGCGTTGTGGTCTTTACGCGTAAAACCGGAAGTCGTCGGAGGACAGGTCCGACACGACCACATTCTTCAGGACAATGCTGTTGTCCGTATCCAGCGTGATGGTCGTATCGGTGCCGTTATCCGCCGCGCTGTTCAGGACGTCCGCATAAGATGTCAGGTTGGTGACACCCCTGAACTCGATGATATCCTCCGTCGCAGCACCAGCCGCAAAATCGGTTATGATATCCTCGCCAAAACCGGGATCAAAGACGAAGGTATCGTCCCCCGAGCCGCCGGTCAGGATGTCGTTGCCTGTGCCAGCATCCAGACGGTCATCGCCAGCGCTACCATACAGATAATCATCGCCCGCGCCGCCGTTTAGGATGTCATCGCCAGCGGTGCCGGTCAGGATATCATCACCAGCGGTGCCAAAGATCGGTGCTTCGTTTCTTCCGCGAACAACAACTGAAACCGTTGCGGTGCTTTCACCGCCATTGCCATCTCTGACGGTATAGGTAAATGTATCCGTCAGCATTTCGCCCTCTGCCAGGGCCTGAACAGCCTCTGCGCCGGTCGGATCATAGCTGATGGTCCCATCGGTGTTCAGCGTCAGGACTGCTCCATGCGCGCTTTCGGCAGAGACCGCTGTCACCGTCAGTGCATCTCCCTCGGCATCGCTGTCATTGACAAGAAGACTGGCTGTCTCAATCAGGGTGACAAAACCTTCCGAGATAATATCGGAACTTTGAGTAACACCGGCTGCATCGAAAATACGGGCCTCCATGGTCCAAGCAGACGAAGCGCCGTACTGTTGGTCATTAGACTCCCAGGTGACCACAAAATCGCCATTGGCGAGCGCTGTAACCTTCGGGTTTCTTTGAGCGCCATCGATGATTGCATTGACCAGAAATTCACTGGCGATCTCCCCGCCGTTCGCATCGAAAATACGGGCCTTGATAGCAGTATCGTAAGAACCCTCTTGCGGGTCAGTAGCCTCCCAGGTAACGACGAAATTGCCATTCGCGAGTGCTGTAACACTAACGCCATGCTGCCAGTCGTCAATGGCATTGAGAGGTTCATTGACTTTGAGGAGGCCGCTGATGTCCCCGCCATTCGCGTCGTAAACACGGAAATAGCTGTCAGAACCACAAAGATCGTTATTGCAGGGTCCAGTCGACCAGCTTGCGACGAAATTGCCATTGGCGAGCTCTGTAACACTTATGATGTATTGATAGAACCCGTCGACGACGTTCAACCTGCCGCTGATCCCGACGCCATTCGCATCAAAAACGCTTGCGTTAGTCTCTAAATATCCGTTATCTTTATGCAGCCAAGTTACGATGAAATTGCCATTAGAGAATGCTGTAACACTCGGCGAACGTTGGAAAGCCCATTCTTTAATGACGTAGAACTCACTGACAATCTCAACGCCATCTACGTCTACAATACGTGCCTTGATGTCAGTAAAGTGAGATTCATCAGGGGATTCCCAAGTTTCGACGAAGTTGCCATTGGCGAGTTCTGCGACCTTCGGGTCGCTTTGGGTGCCATTGGTAAAGTCATTGATCAGGAACTCACTTGCGTCAATTGTACTTTCTGCATCAATAGTATTTTCAACCTCGCTATCATCAGCCGCGACAGGTGCATCGTTTCTTCCGTGAACAACGATTGAAACCGTTGCAGTGCTCTGCCCACCATTGCCGTCTTCAACCGTATAGGTGAAGGTGTCGATAAGTGTCTCGCCCTCTGCCAGAGCCTGAACAGCATCTGCGCCGGTTGGATCATAGCTGATGGTCCCGTTGGTATTCAGCGTAAGGGCGGCCCCATGCGTACTCGCGGCAGAGACCGCTGTTACCGTCAGTGCATCCCCTTCAACATCACTGTCATTGGCCAAGAGGGTGGCGGTCTCAATCGAAGTCACAACATCTTCGTCGATCGGCGTGGGACCTTGCGCAACACCGTTTGCATCGAAAATACGCGCCTTGATGGCCCAATCAGTGTCGCCTTGCTGCCCGTCAAGAGAATGCCAGGTGACGACAAAATCACCATTGTCGAGCGCTGTCACATTTGGAGTGCCTTGAATGTCATTGGTAAACTCATTGACGAGGAATTCACCGACAACCTCACTGCCACTCGCATCGAAAATACGCGCCTTGATGGCCCAGCCATCATCACCTTGCTGCCCATCATCAGATGCCCAGGTGACGACAAAGTGGCCATTGGCGAGGGCCGTAACATTTGGGTCGCGTTGCGTGCTATGGGTGAATTCATTGACGAGGAACTCACTGACGATCTCAACACCCTCTGCATCAAAAATGCGCGCCTTGATGGCCCAATCAGCATCCCCTTGCTGCTGGTCTTCAGACTCCCAAGTGACAACGAAATGGCCATTGGTGAGCGCTGTAACAATCGGCTTGATTTGCCAGCCATTGGTAAATTCATTGACGAGGAACTCACCGACAACCTCACTGCCACTCGCATCGAAAATACGCGCCTTGACGGCATAACCGGATGGATCGCCTTGCTGCAAGGCGTGAGAATGCCAGGTGACGACGAAATGGCCATTGGCGAGAGTGGTAACGCTTGGGTCCCGCTGATCGCCATTGGTAAATTCATTGACCAGGAATTCACTGACGATCTCGCCGCCCTCCGCATCGAAAATACGCGCCTTGATGGCCGTTGGAGACGTATCGCCTTGCTGCTGGTCTTCAGACTCCCAAGTGACAACGAAATGGCCATTTTCCAGTGCTGTTACACTCGAGATGAATTGACCGTTATTAGTAAACTCGTTGACCAGGAATTCACTGCCAATCTCACTGCCATCCGCATTGAAAACACGCGCCTTGACAGCATATCCGGATGGATCGCCTTGCTGTTGGTCAAAAGACGACCAGGTGACGACAAAATGGCCATCGGCGAGCGCCGTGACACTCGCGTTCAATTGCCAGCTATGGGTAAACTCGTTGACCAGGAACTCACTGACGATCTCAACACCCTCTGCATCAATAATACGCGCCTTGATGGCAGAAGAAGAAGCATCGCCTTGCTGCCCATCACGAGAGTCCCAGGTGACGACAAAATGGCCATTAGTCAGTGCGGTAATACTTGGAGTCTTTTGTCCGGTGTTGGTAAATTCATTCACGCGGAGTTCACTCGCGCCAATAAGATCATCTACCGCGATCGGTGCATCGTTTACAGGGGGAATCTCAAGGGCAAAGCTATCGCTTGCTGTGCGTGACCCATCGCTGGCCGTCACGGTCACACTCAATGTACCATGGAAGTCCTGCGGCGGTGTGCCCGAGAAGCTCCCCGCAATGGCATCAAACACCAGCCAGTCCGGCAGCGCCGCACCATCCGTCAGTGTCGCACTCAAGGTCAGTGCATCGCCATCCACATCCGTGAACGCATTGGTTGGCAGTGCAAAGCTCACAGCTTCATCTTCCGCTGAAGAGTGATCGGACAATGCAATTGCTAAAACGGGTGCATCGTTTCTTCCGTGAACAACAATTGAAACTGTTGCAGTGCTCTCCCCGCCATTGCCGTCCTCGACCGTATAGGTAAATGTGTCGATAAGTGTCTGCCCAACTGCCAAAGCCTGGACAGCATCCGCGTTGGTGGGATCATAGCTGATTGTCCCGTCGGTGTTCAGCGTCAGGGTCGCGCCATGCGCACTCGTGGCAGACACTGCTGTCATCGTGAGCGCATCCCCGTCGACATCGCTGTCGTTGGCCAAAAGCGTGGCGGTCTCAATCAGGGTCACAACATCTTCTGTGATCGGCTCGGGACCTTGAGCAACACCGTTTGCATCGAAAATACGCGCCTTGATGGCATAACCAGACGTATCACCTTGCTGCCCGTCGTTAGACATCCATATGATGACAAAATGGCCATTGGCGAGCACTGTCACGCTCGGCGCAATTTGAGTGTCATTGGTGAATTCATTGACCAGGAATTCACTGACAACCGCATCGCCATTCGCGTCAAAAATACGCGCCTTGATGGCCCAGCGATCATCGCCTTGCTGCCCATCATCAGACGCCCAGGTGACGACAAAATGGCCATTGGCGAGGGCCGTAACATTTGGGGTATCCTGATTGCCATCAGTAAATTCATTGACCAGGAACTCACTGACAACCGCATCGCCATTCGCGTCCAAAATACGGGCCTTGATGGCAGAACCTTCGGTGTCGCCCTGCTGCCCGTAACCAGACTCCCAGGTGACGGCAAAATGACCATTGGCCAGTTCTGTAACGCTCGAATTCCATTGAGAGTCATTGGTAAATTCATTGACCAGGAACTCACTGACAATCTCATCGCCATTCGCATCGAAAATTCGCGCCTTGACAGCATAACCAGATGGATCGCCTTGCTGCACGGCATAAGAGTGCCAGGTGACGACAAAATTACCATTTTCCAGCGCTGTCACACTTGGGTTCCGCTGATCGTAATCGGTAAATTCATTGACCAGGAACTCACTGACGATCTCAACACCCTCTGCATCGAAAATACGCGCCTTGATCGCAGTTGGAGACGTATCGCCTTGCTGCTGGTCTTCAGACTCCCAGATGACGACAAAATGGCCATTGGCAAGCGCTATCGCACTCGAGAACGCTTGATCGCCATCGGTAAATTCATTGACGAGGAACTCACTGGTGATCTCACCGCCGTTCGCATCGAAAACACGCGCCTTGACAGCATAATCAGATGGATCGCCTTGCTGTCGGTCAATAGACGACCAGGTTACGACAAAATTACCATTTTCCAACGCTGTCACACTCGGAATCAATTGCCAGCTATCGGTGAACTCATTGACCAGGAACTCGCCGACGATCTCAACACCATTCGCGTCAAGAATACGCGCCTTGATCGCAGAAGAAAAAGCATCCCCTTGCTGCCCAGCATCAGACGTCCAGGTGACGACAAAATTGCCATTGGCCAGTGCGGCAATACTTGGAGCATTTTGTATGGTGTTGGTAAATTCATTCACGCGGAGTTCACTTGCGCCAATAAAATCATCAGCTGCGACAGGGGCATCATTGACCGGTGTGATCTCAAGCGTAAAGGTCTCGCTTGTTGCAAGTGAGCCATCGCTCGCCGTCACCATGACGTTCAATATGCCGTTGAAGTCCTGGGGCGGTGTGCCCGAGAAACTCTCCGTAGCCGCATCAAACACCAGCCAGTCCGGCAGCGCCGAACCATCCGCAAGCGTTGCGGTCAAGGTCAACGCATCGCCATTCGGATCCTCAAACGCGTCCGGTGGTAGTGTAAAGCTCACGGCCTCGTCTTCCGCTGAAGACTCAGGAAGTAATGGAACTCTCGAAACAGGCGCATCGTTGGCTCCGTGCACAACGACAGAGACGGTTGCGGTGCTCTCCCCGCCATTGCCGTCACTGACCGTATAGGTGAAGGTGTCCGTCAGGGTCTCCCCCTCGGCCAGATCCCGAACAGCTTCTGCGTCTCTTGGATCATAGCTGATCGTCCCATCGGTGTTCAGCGTCAGGGTTGCGCCATTCGCGCTTTCGGCAGAGACCTCTGACACCGTGAGGGCATCCCCGTCGACATCGCTGTCATTGGCCAGGAGGGTGGCGATATCAATCGAAGTAACAACATTTTCTCTGACAGGAGTGGGGCTCTGCGCAACATCATCAACCGCGACAGGAGCATCGTTGGTTCCGTGCACAACAACTGAAACACTTGCGGTGCTCTGACCGCCGTTGCCGTCCTCGACGGTATAGGTGAAGGTATCCGTCAGGGTCTCGCCCTCTGCCAGGGCCTGAACAGCGTCTGCGCCGGTTGGGTCGTAGCTGATTGTACTGATCGTATCGGTGGTGTTCAGGGTCAGGGTTGCCCCATACGCACTCGTGGCAGACACCGCTGTCATCGTGAGCGCATCCCCCTCGACATCGCTGTCGTTGGCAAGAAGGGTGGCGGTATCAATCAGGACGACAACATCTTCTGTGATGATATTCGGACTTAGAACAACAACATCATCAATCGCGGCAGGCGCATCGTTTCTTCCGTGCACAACAACTGAAACGCTTGCGGTGCTCTCCCCACCATTCCCGTCCGCGACCGTATAAGTGAAGGTATCCGTCAGGGTCTCGCCAACTGCCAGCGCCTGCGCAACCGCAGCACCGGTGGGATCGTAGCTGATGGTCCCGTCAGTGTTCAGTGTCAGGGTTGCCCCATGCGCACTCGTGGCAGACACCGCTGTCATCGTGAGCGCATCCCCGTCAACATCACTGGCGTTGGCAAGAAGGGTGGCGGTACCAATCAGGGTCACAGCGTCTTCGGTGATGATGTTG
>NZ_JBQFYA010000025.1:0-7973 GCF_056541245.1 Ruegeria sp. AI3 | reverse complement strand
GTCATGACAAAACGTGCCGTCCAAGACTGCGCATAAACACAAAAACAACAAACCCTAAAGCCCCGGGCAAAACCTCGGGGCTTTTGCTATGATTGGAAGGTCCGGACAGACCCATTCTGGTGAACACAAATTACAGTGGTGCGATTGGGTGTCCGATCCAGTATGGTTTGAATCTCACCCTCATCTGCATGGCAAAGCGCCGTTGACAATGCGTCTGCCGATGTGCCGTCTGCAGCCTGAACGCTGACCGTCGACCATTGGGGTGGGTGCATGGTTTTCGGATTCAGGACATGAAACTGACCGCCACCCAGTCGCAACGCAGCTGGACTAGAGGTGGCAATCGCTTGATCTTTGAGCGTCCGGGTCTGAACGATCCCGTGTTGGGGATCTGACACGCCCAGGGTCCAGTTGCGCCCGGCGGCGTAGTATTCACCGATATTGACCAATACGTTGTACCAACCCGCCTGACGCAGCACCTCTGTGACCAGATCCGTAGCGTAGCCCTGTGCAATACCATTCAGCGTCAGTGCCTGGCCGGCATCCAGCGCAATGTAATCGGGCGAAATCCGAACCCGGTCCCATCCAATAGCTTTGCGCGCGGCATCGAGGTCTCCATTCTGCGCCGCTGCCTGCCACAAGGGCTGAACGGTCGGATCAAAACGCCCGTCGGTCTGCCGGTAGGCGCGATCGCAGGCGCGCAGAAGCGCCAGCATTTCGGGCGCGGGTGCTTTCAGGTGGCCAGAACGGTTCAACCGAGACAAGTCGGAATTCTGGCGGTAGAGGCTGAACAATGCTTCGCAGCGTTCTAGCTCGGCTCGGATGCGGGCTATGGCGGGTTCGGCAACGTCCGTAGGCGCGTCAAAGGCTAGGCTGACCTCGGCACCCAAGGCATAGCCGTGCCATTTTGTGGGCTGGGCCGCAGCCGGGGTCGCCAACGCGGCGGCAGAGATGGCAAGGAAGCGGCGGCGGTTTATCATTCGGCGGCGACCTCTCTGGCTTGGCGTCGGGCGGCGACAATCAGAGGCACGCATTTGGTACTGTCGTCATGGATCGCCACACAGTCAAGGCATTGAAAGCACTCATCATATTGGATGCGCCCGCTCTTTGCGATGGCCCTGTATTTGCATTTGACCTTGCACAATTGACACGGAGAGCCGCATTCCGTGCGCCGGTCGATCCAATCGCGCCCGCGCAACAGCCCTCCGATCGCCATGAAAGCCCCGAGCGGACAGACATAGCGGCAGAATCCCTTGAACAGCATCATTCCGAGGAACAGCCATCCCGCCGCGTAAGCCACGTAATACCATTCGCGCACAAAGAAGGTAGTAACCGCAGTTTTGAAGGGCTCGACCTCGGCGGCTTTGTCAACGTGATCGGGGGCGGCGAACACAACGCCCACAAGGCCCGCAAGGATGACGTATTTCAACCATTTCAGACGTCTGTCCCAGGCCTCGGACGGCTCAATCTGCGGCAGGCGGAGGGCTTTGCCCAAGTGATGCGCTAACTCTTGCATCGCGCCGAATGGGCAGAGCCAACCGCAGAACAGCCCCCTGCCCCATGCGATGAAACCAGCGATGGACACCGCCCAGATCAACAGGGAAAACGGGTCGTACAGAAGGAACGCGAAACTGCCACCCTCGACTGCTGCTCTGAGTGTTCCAAGAACTGTGACGATGGACAACTGCCCTTGTCCCCACCATCCGACAAAACCGATGACAACCGCCAGCACGCCCAAGCGGAGCGGCGTGAACAAAGGTTGGGCCGCCAGTGCATTCATACGAAAGCTGAGCGCGGCGACGAGACTTGTCAGGAAGATCCCCAGAACGATCATGTCAGTCTGACGGTTGCGCAGCGCCTCCAGCCACGGCGGGACCGGCGTTAACTGAACCGGACGGGTAAAGAACCGCTCGGGCGTGACATGCGGCACCTCAAGCGTGACGGAGCCTGTTTCGGGCTGGAACATGCCGTGTTCCCGCACGGCCAGTACCTTCAAAACCCAATCGCGCGAGGGGTCAAATCCCAGCCTGCGGTCCGTGCGCAAGATCATGGCGGTGCCATCGGGCAGACCATCAGCCAGCTCCACGAACAGATCGGCATCGCGCAGGGCAACCGGAAAGCCATCTTGTTCGGCTGACAGCCAGTCTGGCGCGGTGTTGCGCACGAAATCTTCGCTGACCAACCCGTGGCGCGCGGTTTCGATCACCAGGATCGGTTCATCATTGTCCGAGATTTCGAGAAAGCTCTGGAGGTCGTCGAAACTGTCCTCCGCCAGCGCAGCGCGGGCGATGGAGGTAGGCCCCAGATCGACAACCCAGATGTCCAAGAACGGCTCATCTGGATACTCCTGCGCCTCGGGGTCGTCATCCTCCCACAGGGTGCCTGCGAACAAGGCGTCGACCTGCGCGTTGGTGTAGGTCTTGCGCGTGGCGATGCCCTGATCGACGAGATCCTGCCAGGTCAGGTCCTCCTGATACTCGGGGTCGGGAAAGGCGGGCGGCGCGGTGGCCAACCCCTGCATCTTTTCGCGGGCCACCGCCAGCGCAGCCCCCATAACGGATTCGTGGGCAATGCGCACACTGGCCGTCGCCTTGGTGACGCCATCCAGATAAACAAGCTGTGAACCCGCCGCCGCGTCGCCATAGGGCGTTCCCACCACTATCGAATCCGAAATCGACAGCCCGCCATATTGTTCAAAGAATTTGTGAAACGGGGCCTCTCCCAGACCCGAGACAAATATCGGTTCATTGTGTTTGATCAGTTGGACATCCAGAAAGCGCCCCTCAAGATCCAGCACCACCAGCATGTTGATCGGCGCGCCTGAAAACCCCGGCAAGGGGGCCAAGGGTTCGGATTCAAACACATATCCGGCCTCACTGCCGCCCGAGTTCAGCAGGCTGTAAACCCCGTCATCGTTCAATGCGTCGCCTAGTGAAAACGGGGCGCGGATATAGGTTTCGATCTGCTCACGCGGCAGAGGCTCTGCCTGAACCGACAGACCGCTGAAAAGCAAAAACACAAGAAGCAGGATCGCGCGCATGAGCGTGAGACTATATTTCCCCCTGCGCCCATGACATTCGACGAAAGTCCTAAGTCCCGCCTCTACGACCCCAAGGCGGTTGACGCAGCCGACCCGACCCTCAACACTACACCCCATCCCTACGACCAAAGGAGCATTTTCCGAAAATCGTGCCGGTAGTAGGTTTTTTACAACGCCAGTCATTCATCGGGAGGAAACTATGACCTGGAGCACACCGAAGCTGAAAGAAGTGAACTGCGGCATGGAGATCAACATGTATTCTCCGTCCGAGGACGAAGGCCGCGAGTACGAGCCCGACCTGTTCTGATCACGTAAACGCAGCGGAGGCCCAAAGTGCATTTCCTGGTTCTTGGGGCTTCTGCAGGTGGCGGTTTGCCACAATGGAACTGCGGTTGCCGGAATTGCGAGGATGCCCGCAAGGGCAAGATCCCGCCGTCCGGCCAATCCTCGTTGGCGGTGTCCCCAGATGGTCTGAATTGGAGCATCCTGAACGCCTCGCCCGATATTCGGCAGCAGATGCTGGACAATCCCAAAATGCACCCCCGCGCGCTGCGCGACACGCCTGTGGCCTCGGTCGTGCTGACCAACGGGGATATCGACCATATCGCCGGGCTGCTCAGCCTGCGGGAACAGACCCCGTTCACCCTGTTTGCCACGGGCGATATTCTGGATGTGCTGTCCCAGAACCGGATTTTCGACGCAGTCAACCACGAGAAGGTCGACCGCCGTCAGATTGCCCTGGGCGATGAATTCACCCTGCAAGAGGGGCTGCAGGCGCAGCTTTTTGCGGTGCCCGGCAAGGTCCCTCTGTTCATGGAAGGCGACAGTGTCCAGACTGATCTCTTGGGCGAACAGACCGTGGGCGTCCGGCTGACCACCGCCGACAAGACCGCCTATTACATCCCCGGCTGCGCGCAGGTAACCGATGACCTGTTGGCCCGAATTGCGGATGCCGATCAGCTGTTCTTTGACGGCACGCTTTGGGATGATGATGAGATGATCCGCACCGGAACCGGTGTGAAAACCGGACAGCGGATGGGCCATATCTCGATCAGCGGGCCCGAGGGGTCGATCGCCCAACTGCAAGAGATCCGCGCGGCGAAAACCTTCATCCACATCAACAACACCAACCCTGTTATGCAACCCGACAGCCCGGAACGCGCCTTTGTGGAAACCGCAGGCTGGACCATCGCCTATGACGGGCAGGAGATCACGATATGAGCCGCGAAACTCTTGAGGCCCGCCTGCGTCAGATCGGGGCTGAGCGCTATCACGACAAACACCCGTTTCATCACCGGCTGCACAGTGGGGAATGCACCCCCGATCAGGTGCGCGCCTGGGTGATCAATCGCTGGGCCTATCAGGCGGCGATTCCGATGAAGGACGCCGCCTTCATGTCGCGCTGCACCGATCCCGATATCCGGCGCGAGTGGCGATCCCGCATCGAAGACCACGATGGCGGCGTGACCGAAGGCGGCGGCATCCGGCGCTGGCTGAAACTGGCCGAGGCTGTGGGGCTGGACCCCGACTATGTCGCCTCAGGCCGCGGTATCCTGCCCGCAACCCAATTCGCCGTCGACGCCTATGTGAATTACGTGCGCGAAAAGCCTCTGCTGCAGGCGGTCGCGTCTTCTCTGACCGAGTTGTTTGCCCCCAAAATCCACGAACAGCGGATTGAGGGCCTGTTGCAGCACTATGACTTCGCCAATTCCGACAGCCTGTCCTATTTCCAAAACCGTCTGACCCAAGCCCCCAAGGACGTAGCATTCGGCCTGAACTGGGTTTTAGACCATGCCGATACAGAAGAAAAAGAAGATATGGCCTGCGAGGCGCTGATCTTCAAAACCAACGTGTTGTGGGCGCAGCTGGATGCGCTTTGGTCCGGATATGTGGAGCCTGGCCTAGTCCCGCCCGGTGCGTGGAAACCGGGGGAAGGCCTGCTATGACGCTTGAGCTGCACCAGACCGACTGCCCCTATCTGCCGCGCGGCGTGCGGGTTCAACGCGACACGGTGCGTGACCGCATGGTCCTACAGGCCCCGGAAAAGGTGATTGAGCTGGACGATATCGGCGTCGCCATCCTGTCGCGGGTGGATGGGAAGACCTCGTTTAGCCAGATCGTCACTGATCTTGCCACCACTTACGACGCCCCTGCCAATCAGGTCGAAACCGATGTTCAACACTTCCTGCAGGCCCTGCGCAGCCGCCTCTATGTGTTGGTGCAGGCATGACCGCCCCAGCCCCCATCGCGCTTTTGGCCGAACTTACCCACCGCTGCCCGCTCAGCTGCCCCTATTGCAGCAACCCTGTGGAGCTTGAGCGCAAGGAAACGGAACTCGACACGCAGACCTGGGCGGATGTGTTCCAGCAAGCCTTCGAAATGGGCGTCCTGCAATTGCACTTGTCGGGGGGTGAACCCGCCTCGCGCCGCGATCTCGAAGACCTGACCGCACAGGCCGCGCGTATCGGGCTTTACACCAACCTGATCACCTCCGGCATCGGGCTGACCCCCAAGCGGCTGGATCGACTCGAGGAAGCAGGGCTGGACCACATCCAACTGTCTTTGCAGGGAACGAATGCCGCTCTGGCCGATCGCATTGGGGGCTATCGCGGCGGATTTGACCGAAAGATGGTCATCGCCAAAGAGATTGGTGACAGGGGCATCCCGCTGACCCTGAACGCGGTCATGCATCGCCACAATCTTGATGATCTGGATCGAACAATCGAAATGGCCGTTGAGCTGGGTGCCCGAAGGCTCGAGGTCGCCTGTGTGCAATTCCACGGCTGGGCGCTGTCGAACCGCGCCGCACTGCTGCCAACACTTGAGCAGACCCACACCGTGAAAGACACCGTTGCCCGCGCCAGCAAGGATTTGCGCGGCGTTCTGGCCATCGACTTCGTGCCACCTGATTACTACTCAGACTTTCCCAAAGCCTGTATGGGCGGCTGGGGGTCCACGGGCCTGAACATTACGCCCAACGGCACCGTCCTGCCCTGCCATGCGGCGCAGACAATCACCCATCTGGAATTCGAGTCCTTGCGCGACAAACCCTTATCGGACATCTGGAACCACAGCAGTGCCTTCAATGCCTATAGGGGAACCGATTGGTTGCCCGAACCCTGCCAAAGCTGCGAACGCAAAGAGATCGACTTCGGAGGCTGCCGCTGTCAGGCGATGGCCTTTGCGCAAGATGCCGAAGCCACAGATCCCGTTTGCAAAAAGTCACCTCTGAATAGCCGGGTCAACGATGTTTTGGACGCCATGTCAGCCAATCCTGAAAATGAATTCATCTATCGCAAAGCGTGACCCCAACCAAGTGCTATGGCGGACAGAAATACCTTGGAACATCTGTTGGAGCGGATTGCGGCACGCCGCAAATCCTTGGATCTGCAGAGCATGATTTAGATCCAGTAACGCCCTTTGTAGTGACCTTTGTCGTATTTGACAGCCTGCTTGCGTCGCCTTCGACCTTCGACCTTCGAAACAGGCCCGCATCCCTTTTTCTTTCGACGCATCTCAGATGCCGGTCAGCGTCTTAGCCATGTTCTCCAATCAGCCAGTCAACATCTGACACGCTGCTAAGCAAGGCTCGCATGCCGATTTAGTCGCTAGCTTGCCCGGCAGTAAAAAAGGTTTACCGGACGCCCTTGGCTATCACAGATGTCGTGTTACTTGGTCTTCGCGCCACGATTGGCGCAGCCAATCAGGCGTCCACGCCCTCGTTTTTGAACGCCAGACTGTTCGCTATTAGGTGCTTTTGCGCATCCAGAAACTGCACGCTGAATTGAGAGCGCTTGTTCTATTCACACCCAAGATACCGCCGCTTCCTGCTTTCTTCGGGAGTAGATTTGCAATGTTTGAAGAAGCTCCGGGACATGGCGGAACGAGACGAAAACCCAGTTGCGGCGGCAACTTCTGCAAAGGGCATGTCCGTGTATTTGAGCAAGATCCCAACCCTCTCCAAACGCAACTCTTTGTAAGTGTCCAGAAGCTTCGCATTTGTTTTGCTGAGATATCTTCTCTGAAGCTGCCGGACAGATGTACCAACTTTCGCGGCAAGTTCTGAAATGCTCAACGGGTCTTCGATATGCGTCATCATGGTCGCCAGCGTATGAATGACCACCTCGTCCCCTTTGGCCTCGCCAATGAGCCGATTGGCAATTTGACTCTCGGTTTTCTTCCCTGGCTCGCTCAATCCGACATATCTGCGTAGCGCATCAGCAATATGTTGACCGTGATCATCCGAAACGAGCTCCGAAAGTAATCCCAGAGCACTGATGCGGGTATTGGCGCTGTGCAATCGACCATCTGACGCCAGGCAAGTTGATGCCCCGCAGCTGACAATTCCCTGTTCGAAAGCAGCCGCTTCAAAAGTGGCATGCACTGCAGCCGCTCTTGGTTCAGAACCTGCCATCTGCGCCAGCAACATCACGGCGCCGCCGACCAAAATCACTCTGGGTGACAGATTCATCACTTGCGAAACCCAAAGCTTTTGGTCTCCTGCCGGGCACCATGCACTCTCCAAGTCGCCCCAGAACACCGCAGTCCGCCCAGCCCAATCAAGTGGTCCACCAACTTTGTCGTTAGCAACAACACGTGCTGTCACCACATAGGCTTTTTTAGCGATCAATGTGTTCAACGCATGGAAAAACTCCACTACCAATTCTGCTGATGCCCTATCCTCTTGGCAGCGCAGAATGACTTCGATGTGATGAGGGCGTTCTTTTGCCACGTTGGCGATTTGAGCTGCACCTGCGTGACAATTTTGTATGACATAATGCTTCATCAGAACCACCAAATGGTTTGATTGGGTCAGGTGAGAGAAACATTGTTCCCTTCGATGACCCCCGCCGATTTTTCGGCGGGGGTTTGTAGTTTTATTCTGCGGCTTCTTCGTATGCTTCCATTGGTGGGCATGTGCAGACGAGGTTTCGGT
>NZ_JBQFYA010000024.1:0-9306 GCF_056541245.1 Ruegeria sp. AI3 | reverse complement strand
CTTGATGGCAGAGCTGGAAGCATCCCCTTGCTGCTCGTCTCCAGTCACCCAGGTAACAACGAATTCGCCATTGGCGAGGGCTGTAACGCTCGGGCTGATTTGACTGTCATTGGTAAACTCATTGACCAGGAATTCGCTGGCGACCTCTTTTCCATTCGCGTCAAAAATACGGGCCTTGACAGCCCAATTGGGCGTATCACCTTGCTGCTGCTCATCAGACATCCAGGTGATAACAAAATGGTCATTGGCGAGGGCCGTAACGCTCGGGGTGCTTTGCCAGTCATTAGTAAACTCGCTAGCCAGGAACTCACTGGTGACCTCAACGCCATTCGCATCAAAAATACGCGCCTTGATGGCATAATCAGACGTATCAACCCGCTGCCCTTCTCCAGACTGCCAGGTGATGACAAAATGGCCATTGGCAAGTTCTGTGACGCTCGGGTTGAGCTGCCAGTCATTATTGAATTCATTGACCAGGAACTCACTGACGATCTCACCGCCATCCGCATCAAAAACACGGGCCTTGATGGCCCAATCGGACGTGTTACCTGGCTGCCCGCCTTCAGACACCCAGGTGACGACAAACTGCCCATTGGCGAGGGCTGTAACGCTCGGTTGAGCACCATTGTTGAATTCATTGACGAGGAACGCACTGACGATCTCACCGCCATCCGCATCAAAAATACGCGCCTTGACAGCCCAATCGGGCATGTCGCCGTGCTGCTGCGCATGAGACATCCAGGCGACGACGAAATGCCCGTTAGCAAGTTCTGTGACGCTCGGGGCGCTTTGACTGCCATCGGTGAACTCATTGACCAGGAATTCGCTCTGGTCAACAACATCATCCACTGCGACCGGTGCATCATTGACAGGCGTAATCTCAAGCGCAAAGACACTGCTTGCTGAAAGAGATCCATCGCTGGCCGTCACCGTGACACTCAACATGCCATTGAAGTCCTGAGGTGGTGTGCCTGAGAAGCTCCCCGAAGCAGCATCAAACACCAACCAGCCCGGCAACGCCGTGCCATCCGCAAGCGTCGCACTCAAGGTCAGCGCATCGCCATTCGGATCCTCAAATGCGTCCGGTGGTAGTGTAAAGCTCACAGCCTCATCTTCTGCGGAAGACTGATCAGGCAACGCAATTGGCGGAACGGGCGCATCATTGGCTCCGTGCACAACGATGGAAACCGTTGCGGTGCTCTCCCCGCCATTGCCGTCACTGACCGTATAGGTGAATGTATCCGTCAGGGCCTGGCCCTCTGTCAGAGCCTGAACAGCGTCTACGCCGGTTGGGTCATAGCTGATCGTCCCATCGGTGTTCAGCGTCAGGGCTGCGCCATGCGCACTTGTGGCAGACACAGCTGTCACCGTGAGGGCATCCCCGTCGACATCGCTGTCATTGGCAAGAAGCGTGGCTGTCTCAATCAAGGTGACAGCATCTTCGGTGATAAGATAGGGGTTTTGAGCAACACCGTTTGTATCAAAAATACGGGCATTGATCGCAGAACCGGACGTATCGCCTTGCTGCCCGTCATCGGACTGCCAGGTGACAACAAAATCGCCATTGGCAAGGGCTGTTACACTCGCGTTGCCTTGAAAGAGATGGTTAAATTCATTGACCAGGAATTCACTGACGATCTCGTTACCATCCGCATCAAAGATGCGGGCCTTGATGGCAGAGCTGGAAGCATCACCTTGTTGCCCGTCATAAGAGTGCCAGGTGACGATGAAATGGCCATTGGCGAGGGCGGTAACACTCGGGTCGTGTTGGCCGTTATTGGTAAACTCATTGACCAGGAATTCATTTACAATCTCAACACCGTTCTCATCGAAAATACGGGCCTTGATGGCCCAATCAGTATCACCTTGCTGCCCGTCGTTAGACCTCCATGTGACGATGAAATGGCCATTGGCGAGCGCTGTGACGCTCGGGCTCCCTTGAGTGTTAGCGGTGTATTCATTGACCAGGAATTCGCTGACAATCTCAGCTCCACTCGCATCAAGAATGCGGGCCTTAATGGCAGAACCAGACGCATCGCCTTGCTGCTGGTCATCAGACTCCCAGGTGACAACAAAATGGCCATTGGTGAGGGCTGTAACACTCGATGACTCTTGCTTGCCATCTGTAAATTCATTGACGCGGAATTCACTCGTGCCAACAATATCATGACCTGCCACAGGTGCATCATTGGCAGGTGTGATCTCAAGCGCAAAGGTGTCGCTGGCTGAAAGTGACCCGTCACTGGCCGTTACCGTGACACTCAATGTGCCATTGAAGTCCTGGGGCGGTGTGCCTGAGAAGCTGCCGGAAGCCGCATCAAACACCAGCCAGTCCGGCAGGGCCGTGCCATCCGTAAGTGTCGCACTCAGGGTCAGCGCATCGCTATCCACATCCGTGAATGCGTTCGCCGGCAGCACAAAGCTCACGGCCTCATCTTCCACGGAAGCCTGATTGGACAATGCAAGTGCCACAACAGGGGCATCATTGGTTCCGTGCACAATGATCGAAACGGTTGCGACGCCCACACCGCCATTGCCGTCATCGGTCGCATAGGAAAATGTGTCGATAAGTGTCTGGCCCTCTGCCAGGGCCTGAACATCAGCTGCCCCGGTGGGATCGTAGCTGATGGTCCCATCAGTGTTCAGCGTCAGGGCTGCACCATGCGCACTTGTGGCAGAAACCGCTGTCACCGTGAGTGCGTCCCCGTCGACATCGCTGTCATTGGTGAGAAGCGTGGCGGTATCAATTGAGGTCACAACATCTTCGGTGATCGGAGTGGGACTTTGCACAACATCGTTAACTGCGACAGGTGCATCGTTGACAGGGGTAATCTCAAGCGCAAAGGCATCGCTTGCTGAAAGAGACCCGTCACTGGCCGTCACCAGTACATTGACCATGCCATTGAAATCCTGCGGCGGTGTGCCTGAGAAGCTCCCTGCAACCGCATCAAACACCAGCCAGTCCGGCAGGGCCGTGCCATCCGTAAGTGTCGCACTCAAGGTCAGCGCATCCCCATCCACATCCGTGAATGCGTTCGCCGGCAGCACAAAGCTCACGGTCTCATCTTCCACGGAAGACTGATCAGGCAATACAATCGCCACAACAGGCGCATCGTTGGCTCCATGAACAACCACGGAAACACTTGCGGTGCTCTCCCCGCCATTACCGTCCTCGACCGTATAGGTGAATGTATCCGTCAGGGTCTGACCCTCTGCCAGGGCCTGAACAGCGTCTGCGCCGGTTGGATCATAGCTGATCGTCCCGTCGTCTGTGTTCAGCGTCAGGGCCGCGCCATGTGCACTCGTCGGAGACACATCCATCACCGTCAGCGCATCTCCATCCACATCGCTGTCATTGGCCAGAAGCGTGGCGGTCTCAATCAGGGTGACAACATCTTCTGTGATAATCTTGTGACTTTGAGCAACACCGTTCGCATCAAAAACGCGGGCCTTGATGGCGAGGTCCCCATCGCCCTGCTGTCCGTCATGAGACTCCCAGGTGACAACAAAACCCCCATTGGCGAGGGCTGTCACACTCGGGTTCTGTTGCCAGCCATTGGTGAATTCATTGACCAGGAATTCACTGACAACCTCATCGCCATTCTCATTGAAAATGCGGGCCTTGATGGCAGTACCGGACGTATCCCCTTGCTGCTGGTCCTCAGACATCCAGGTGACAACAAAATGGCCATTGGTGAGCGCTGTAATACTCGGGTATACTTGCCAGCTATCGGTGAATTCATTGACCAGGAACTCACTGACAATCTCATCGCCATTCTCATTGAAAATACGGGCCTTGATGGCAGAAGCGGACGCATCCCCTTGCTGCTGGTCATGAGACCCCCAGGTGACAACAAAACCCCCATTGGCGAGGGCTGTCACACTCGGGTCCTCTTGCCAGAAGTTGATGAATTCGTTGACACGGAACTCACTGACAATCTCATCGCCATTCTCATTGAAAATACGAGCCTTGACGGCAGACCAAGACGTATCCCCGTGCTGTTGGTCCCAAGAATGCCAGGTGACGACAAAATGGCCATTGGCGAGCGCTGTAACGCTCGAGTATAGTTGCGCGTCATTGGTGTATTCATTGACCAGGAATTCACTGACAATCTCATCGCCATTTGCATCGAAAATGCGGGCCTTGATGGCAGAACTGGACGTATCCCCTTGCTGCCCGTCAAGAGAATGCCAGGTGACGACGAAATGGCCATTGGCAAGGGCTGTCACGCTCGGCCAGCCTTGCATGTCATGGGTAACTTCATTGACCGGGAACTGACTGACAATCTCATTACCATCCGTATCAAAAATACGGGCCTTGATGTCAAAACCAGACGGATGCCCTTGCTCCTGATCATTGGACGGCCATGTGACGACGAAATGGCCATTGGCGAGCTCGGTAACGCTGGGGGTCAATTGACTACCATTAGTAGACTCATTCACCAGAAATTCACTGACAATCTCGACACCATTCTCATTGAGAATACGGGCCTTGATGGCAGTTTCAGACGTATCGCCCGGCTGTCCATCATCAGACTGCCAGGTGACGACGAAATGGCCATTGGCGAGAGCGGTAACACTCGGGTCGCTTTGAGAGCCATCGGTGAAGTCATTGACCAGGAACTCACTCGGATCAACAGTATCATCAGCCGCGACAGGTGCATTGTTCATTACGGTCATTTCTTTATCCAATTCAAGCTGTGAGAAATTGAGATGATCTCATTTGCGTGCTGTACATGTGAGTGATGAGTGAAAACCTGTTGTTATTGTACTGGCTAACGTTCCAAAGCTTTGTTGCTTTTGACTTTTGCTGTCTGATTGACCGCGAATACGTCCAGCCAATTCGTCCCGCATCCAACACTGGATCCAGATCGCTGAATTGGAAAATACCATGATTCTATATTTGAATAGGAAAAGGCTATGGTGGGGTCTGCACCTGTCAGACTGTTACTTTGTCAATACGGCCTGAGCAAACAGTCGCCACAAGCACCATTATCGCACCAGAAGTCTGCAATGGTCTTCTGGTCAGGGCGAGTTGCCCAGTCAACCACATCAGTTCGACGTTCCGCCCTGCATTACGTTCTAACCAATGGCCGTGCCTGGCTCACCCAAACACTGACCGCTATCGCAAACGGGCATAAACAGTCCAACATCAGCAGCCTGATGCCCTGGAATTACGCCACAGACCTGTAATCGGTGCACCGCCTTCACTTTATCCTGAAAATGACGCAGAAATCTCAGCGGCCCAATGCATGTACCGGCTGCTGTTCTCCGCCGTCCCTGAGGCCCTGGTTCAGACCTGCATCGTGCATCTGGTGCGCTATGCACTGCGCAGCTCTCTCGGCAGATGAAGTGGCCGAAACATCTGCCCGTGCGGCTCAAAACCTGTGACTGAGGGCAAATCCAATGTAGGGATTGGGGTCACCGCCTTGTGCGCGATATCCCGCGTTAAACAGAATTTCCGGTCCGGGCGCTTCTGAAGCAAGCTGATAGGTCAGGCCAATATCTATCGGCCGCACTGAAGATGTAATCTGCACAGTTTGAGAGCTTCTTGTCACGCCCGTGCTTTCCTGACCGGCCACTGCTGCAACCCTGTCCCGGGGGAGGTCGATTGAAATCTCACCAGAGGAGATCTGGAGCGGACTGGATATCGACAAGCGCATCGTGCCTGGGCTGCCGAGAAAGCGTTTCTTGCTGATTGAGACGCTGCCGGCACGCCCCGTCAGACTTTTGCCGCCAGTGACCAGGCCTGCCTGTTTGAAATCTGTCCTGCTTTGCGTGCCCGATACCGTCAGGAGCGTGCCCTGCCCGACCGCAACAGATCCGGATATTTCCAAGAATGAGGTAGAGCTGCGTCCGCCCTGACCCGCGGCTCCCATAAAGCGGGATCCAAGGACTGTGCCGTTTTCTTCTATGAGGCCGAACTGGGCAGAAAGGCCTGACCCATCTTTGTCTTTTGCTTCAAGCCCTATGCTGGTCCTTGAGAAGGAGCCCGTGGATGATCCGACCGCGTGGTCAGTAATAAGGGCCAGCGCTTGTGTGAGTTCAAACTTGTGCCTGAATGAGTAGTCTTCTGTCAGAAGCTGTCCAAATGGATCTGCGTCTGGATCTATGTCGCCGAGAGTTATCTCATAGGAGAACACATCCCCATCAAAACGGAGACCTGTTCCGTGATCTGAACGCATGAGTGTGAGGCTGTCGCTGGCCTTTGTTTCCCGTACGAAGGTGGGGCGGGGTCTTGGCGCCTTGAGTTCGGAGACCAGGGCACTGGCAGCAAGCTCAAATCCGCGCGTATACGCATCTGCAACCATCAGGGTCTGCCCTGCGAGGGCCTGGTTGAGGGCTGGCGCCAGGGCGCCGCTGGCGACGATGCCCGTTTCGGCAAGAGGCATGGCGGCGCCCTCGATGGTGTTCCCCTGGTAGACGACAAGTTCACCCATAGGAAGCATGGCGCGTTCCAGATTGAGGAGGCCCTGCCCGTAGATCGGGTCAACACCCGGCTCACCGAGATCTTCAGCTGCCGCGAACATAATCTCAGCGATTACGGGTGCTGTCAGGTGTGGCCACTGGCTCTTCAATACGGCATAGGCGCCAGTGACATAGGCGGCTGCAATGGATGTTCCGTTCAAGTGAGTGAAGCCGTTGCCGTTGGGGATGATAATGACACCTGCGCCTGGCGCAGCGAGGCAAAAGTGCATTGCGACGCCACAGTGGTTGGAGGAGTGCCATAGGCTCTTGTCTTCACGGACAGCAACGACGGCGATGAAGTAACCGAGATAATCGTCCAGCACGACCGGAATGCCTGCAGTGACTGAGACGTCGGGCAGGCCGCCGTTGCCTGCGCCAAAAACGGTCATCAAGTCTTCGGATTTGGCTCTATTCAGGGCGGTGATGGTTTTGTCGCCAAGAAATTCTTTGAGATTTTTGCTATTTTCGTCCGGAGTTTCAGTTGTGAAATCCGTGATTGGCATTTCGACGATGAAATCATCGACAATTTTGGTTCGAACCCAGCTGTTGTTCATGACATGCGCACCAGCGTCAATTGCGCGGTTTATGGCATCAGCCCATATGCTCTCGATCGGAATCGTAAATTCGGTGTAGTCGCCCCGTTTTCTTATTCCATTGAAGATGACAAGCTCGGATTCAAAGGCAACGCCGTGCAGGCCTTGACCGTTTTTCCTGCCTGCAGCGATGTTGGCAACATGCGTGCCATGACCGGAACGGCCATGACCGTCAGGTTCAGAAATATCGTCGGGGTCTCCGACAAAGTAAGAGTGGCTGTTCTCAAAGTCGATTTTCCCTTCGAATTCTGGACTGTCGATATCAATACCTGTGTCCAGGATTGCAATCTTTATGCCCTGTCCTCGCCAGCCTTGAGCGTATTTTTCATCGGCTCCAATCAGAGACAGAGCATAGTTTGCGTTGAATTCTTCGGTCCGGAAGAAAGCGGGATTGTCCGGACCGGGGCCTGGGTTGGGACCGGGGCCTGGGTTGGGACCGGGGCCTGGGTTGGGACCGGGGCCTGGGTTGGGACCGGGACCTGGATTGGGACCGGGGCCTGGATTGGGACCGGGGCCTGGATTGGGACCGGGGCCTGGGTTGGGACCGGGACCTGGATTGGGACCGGGACCTGGATTGGGGCCGGGGCCTGGGTTGGGACCGGGGCCTGGGTTGGGGCCGGGACCTGGATTGGGGCCGGGGCCTGGGTTGGGACCGGGGCCTGGGTTGGGGCCCGGGTTTGGAGTGCCGGGACCTGGGCTTGGATTTGGACTGGGGTTTGGAGAAGGTGATGGGCTGGGACCTGGGTTTGGAATACCGGTGCCTGGATTTGGGCCGGAGCCTGTCTCAGAGTCTCCACCACCACCGCCTGCGAGAGAAGCTGCGAGCCCAACTGCGGCGAGCCCAAGGGCGATCGAACCAATTCCGAAGGTCTCCCCTGTGCTTAGCTCCGAAAGGGAAAAACTACGGATGTCTGGTGTCCGGTCTAAGGTTTGGTTGAGGTAGTCCTCCATAATTGCTGGTCGGCTCAGGAGGATGTACTTGCGTGCATCCTCGAAGGTTGATGGATCGCGCGCATGCTCACTGACGAGGAATTGCAAGGCCTGTTGATTTGAATAGGAGGTGAGTTGATCCGAGTAGATACTCGCCGCGACGGAGGTGGCAAAGGTGACAATGGCCGTCGTGGTCAGGGCTAACGTCTTAAACAGGCGCATGATGATTGCTATTCTTTAGCTGTTAGATTGTAACTGCTCGGTTGCGACCGCGCGCCGTTGATACCGATGAACCGCCCGACCCACCCGGCTCGCAAGTAACAAGCTGAATGTATTGCGGATATTGAGGATTGCTGACCGATCATTCGGTAGGCGGGCCATTCGTTTCCTGCCCAACTTTAGAACCCAGTTACTGTATTGTGAAATACTCCGATCCTATGTTTGAATAGACATCGGCTATGGTGCGGCCTGCGCACGCCATGAGATCAGTGGCAGGAGTTTCACCACCTCAACCCAGACGAAAAGACCGAGCGATTGAAGCCGGATCAATCCAAATTAAGGCGGTCCGAAATCCAAAATAATTCGATCCGGTCTACCGCCCTTGAAGACCCAGGATTCAGATAGCTCAGGATGCGCATAGATACCCGCGAGCGCCCAGCCAAGCGCGTAATCCTTTTCCACCACGTGCGGGGTAAGGCCCTGCGTACTGGCAAGTCCAAGGATTTCGCGCTTATCGATCATGCGGGGCGTCCTTCATCCAGCTATCCGGCACACGCAAGCGCCAACGTGTGATGAGACGCGGACACTCCAAAGACGGGTCCAGCTTGGCATGCCCCTTGGTGAGATGCTTGCGCGCTTTGCGGGCAACTATTCCGCCCTTTTCGTGGCGTTCAGCAAGAAAACCGAGCCGCTTGAAGACCGCGCCGTTTCCGTGGCGCAAAGCGTAGTCGATCAACAGATCAGGGTTGCAATCAGGCCGCTGTAGGTAGCGATCAAAACACTCCGAGACATGTTGAATGCCCCCGCCAACCCGGGGATCATCGAGCATATCGATGATTGTGCGGTTAATATCAGACACCGGAATACGGGTCTGGCCACGCCAAACCGTTTTCGTCCCGAATATCATCTCATTCTTGATGTGCTTGAGTGTAAAGACCGCACCCTGCCGCTCGACTGTCCGGCCGGCAACCGAGCGGGCCGTAAACACAAGAACATCGCGAAATATCTGTTCGGTGAGGTCCCAATGCTCGGCAGCGGTCCGTCCCCCAATGTAACATGGCTCAAATAGCGTCGGCACAAGAATCCAAGGGTCCTG
>NZ_JBQFYA010000023.1:0-34725 GCF_056541245.1 Ruegeria sp. AI3 | reverse complement strand
TTTCTTCTGAGGTGTTGCCCTTTCTAGCCAAGACCGTTTCAGGGAACATTTCCCGGTACCAGCGCGCAGACATGATCCGACGACAATCTTCAGAAGGTGCTGTCAGACGAATTCGAACCAGTCTCAGTTTCCCGCGGATAGCGTGAACCTATCCGGAACAAAGTTGACGCCACTCGGCGAGAGCGGCGGTGCGTGTCAACTTGAAGGTATCTCTGCTGGCGAGCGATCTTTCCTGGTTGAAGTGGTTGTAGACGGAGGAATGGACGGCGGCGAATTTCTGCAAACTTCGCATGCGCCTAAACCGTTGCATCGCGCGTTCGCGTCGTCGGAAAGGAAGGTGTGAATTCTCAACTCGGTTGTTGAGCCACCTGCCCGTCTGCTGTTTTTTGGCAGTACCAAGCTCTCTGAAAGCGGCCCGATACGATGCGAAGCGATCCGTGACGACGGTTTCCGCTTTGCCGTGTCGCTTCATCAATTTCCTGAGAAATTTCAGTGCTGCAGCTTTGTTTCGGCGTTTGGTGACAACGGCTTCCAGCACCTCGCCTTCGTGATCAACAGCCCGCCAAAGATAATGCCGTTTGCCATTCACCTTCACGAAAACCTCGTCCACATGCCACTTCCATTTGGAGTATGCTCTCAATTGCTGAACCCGCTTCCGCCTGATTTCAGAAGCAAACATCGGGCCAAACCTGTTCCACCAATATCGAACGGTTTCGTGACTCACATCGATGCCTCGCTCGTGCAGCAGATCTTCCACATTTCGAAGCGAGAGAGGGAAACGGATGTACAGCATCACCGCAAGGCGGATGATCTCGGGGCTGGTTTTAAAGTATTTGAAAGAGGCAGGTCTGTTCATGGGCAAAAGCTACGCAACACCCCTGCCCGCCTCAAGCAAAGTTCTTCTGACAAAACCTACTGATATCCGTCCGGGTCGTTAGGGGTGTTTAACAATGTGCCTTCAAACGCGTCGAGATCATCATTCATTTGCAACCAAGGCAACTTGCTTTGGTTGTTAACGTGAAAAGACGGTTTGAAATTTTCCGGGCTTTCGAGCGACGCAGCATAGAGGTGCATACCACCTGGATAGTGATCGGCTTCGAACCCAATTGGTGACCCGCAAGTTCCACAGAAGTGCCTACAAACGCCTTTAGAGCTTTCATAGGTGCGTGGTTTATCACCAGTCCATTCAAAGTTTTCTATCGGCACACCGAACCAAGCAACCACCGGCGCGGCGCAATTTCTACGGCAGTCGTCGCAGTGGCAATAGCATGCCCATGTTTGATCACCGTGGTAAACCCAGCTTGTTTTTTTACACAGACAATAACCGCGAGTCGTCATTCGATTTTCCTCCAAACCACTGAGAAAATAGAGCGTAATCAAATCTTGGGGTGGATTTTTTGGGACGTTTCATCAGCAGAAAACGTCGGAACTCAGGGTCAATTTGGGCGCACACCGGTCATCCGACGTTTTATGCGGGGCTTGCTAACTGGACCAATGGCGGCTCCGCGTACCGAACGGGTTTTCCCTCAAATCAAGAACTGACGGATCGTTTGAGCAGCTATTCTATCCAAGTTCAGTACACCTAAGCTGATGCTAACTCTAAATGATATGCTCTTTCTGCACTGCGTAGAACGCGGATCATATTGATTCAGATCAATGCTATAACTCTAATTCACATCAGAATGCTGGAATGCAAGTTCAGGCCTTCGCTGTCGAATGTTCTTGCAGTCGGTGTTTGTTTGGAGGGTACAATGCAACGGCTTCCCACATGGAGAACCGCGTTCTTAAGCTTAGCGTTTTTGGCGGCACCTATGGCAGCACATTCCAGCGACTGGAGTTTCGAAGCCACTATTTACCTCTTCATGCCAGAGACCGAAACGTCGCTGGACACTCCACGAGGCAACATCGATGCCACGCTCAGTTTTTCGGACGCGCTAAGCAACTTGGACCTTGCGTTTATGGGTACAATTGCTGCCAGCAATGGACGGTGGAGCTTATTGGCTGACTACAACTACACCGACCTTTCTTTCGGAGATGACACACCTGGCACCGCATTTTCCGGGCTGGACACGTCGCTAAAGACGCAGTTTCTGAGCGGCTATGTTGGTTACCGGGTCTATGAAGATTCAACTGTACAGGTCGACGTTGCAGGAGGTTTCAGGTGGTTTAGTACAGAAACTCAGTTCACGCTGTCACCCGGAGCGTTGCCAGGGCGTACAACCACTGTGGACGCAGACTGGACTGACCCCGTTGTCGGAGCCCGTGCTCGGTTTAAGTTCTCAGACAGGTGGACCGGCACGGCGTTTTTAGACTATGGCGGATTCAGCAGCGACAGTGAGACCTGGCAAGTGTTGTTGACCGCGGATTACTCAATAAACGAAAGATGGATGATTAGAGGCGGATATCGCTACATCACGTTCGATCACGAGATCAACGGCAACGACTTTACATTCAGTCAGTCGGGGCCGGTTATCGGTGCGACATACCGCTTTTGATTACCACCTGAAGAACTGTGTGCAATTGTGCGTGCGTGACACGGGTGCGATAGCGCTACACGAAGCAATGGATTTGCAAAGACTGCTGTTTCCGCGAAAGCTTGAGACAGACAGTTCTTGTTTGGGGTAGGAGCAGCTATTCCCTCGACCACGCTGGATGTCCACTTTGTAGACGATACTATCATTTGCTTGGCAGGGCCCATAGTTTGCTATGCAATTGTAAACTCGAGCTCTTCTAAAGACTGCCTTTCAAACAAATGATGGCCTCTTGGCGACGCCACTCACTCCACGTCACCAAGAGGCGAACCAGACAAATCTGGCGAATGCGTGAGCAACAGAGGTAATACAAATTTGCCACGCATTCGAATACTTGAATCCAAGATGCAACAATTCAAGTATTTTTACGCGCGGGAAGAATATTTTTATCGCGCGGACCATGCTTGCGTGAGTATTAGATCTCGCTGTCCTGCTTTTGAAAGTAGGGGCGAACTATGCAGGTAGTTGGTTACCAATTGGGAAAACACTGTCGTGAAGCAGTGGCCACACCAATCTGGTTAACTTTGCTTGCCCAAATACGAGTTCCAGATAGTCTGGGCAGTCCCATGACCAGACTATGGCCCGCGCTGTCTGTCATCCCAGATCCTGACGGCGCGGGTATTTGGATCACCACCACATTTTGCCCTGCCTTTAAAGTATTTGAATGAGGCAGGTCTGGTCATGGGCAAAAGCTACGCAACAACCCTACCCCGCTCAATCAAAGTTCTTCTGACAAGACCTCTTCGACATTCCGAAGCGCAAGCGGGAAACGGATGTACAACATTGCTGCAAGGCGGATGATCTCGGGGCTGGTTTTGAAGTACTTGAATGGCGATTGTTTAATCATGCGCGAAGGCCACGAGAGCACCCTGCCCCGCTCAAGCAAAGTTCTTCTGACAAGACCCTAAATCTCGCTATAGCCGAGCCTCGAAAGGGCACTAGCGACAGCAGGTTCTGTCGGATTCAAACTTCCTTCGCGTGCCCATTATTTGATGCATATTTCCGTTTCTCTGGGCTTAACAAATTCACTATCTTTAGCCAAAATTACTAAGGCAGCCTCACGAGGTGTAAGTCCCATCGCCTCACAGACTCCCATTGCGTAGAGTTGGTCATCTCTTTCACTTACTACCGAAGATACCTTCATGGCCGAGAGCGCCATATCTACACCGATTTCATAAACCATTGTTACTAAAACACCCTTTTAACCCAGTGATATGAAGTACAATGGACTTGGTGCTCGAAGCTTTGGTAAGGATTACGCGAACATTATTTATTCTTAATCAGTAGGCACTCTGAGATGGAACAACTATTGGATCGTTTCGTCTGCGGTTCTCGAAACAGCGTTTCGCGATGCATTCAATAACTTTCCTTGCCGCATTGGAAACAAACACGTTTGCATTTACACGCTGAAGTCTTACAAGAACACTTCCTTGTAGTACTTCGCGTCCACCCGTTTCCACTCGAGTAAAAGATCGTCGCAATCGGCAAAGTACCAACCCTCTGAATAGTTCTGCGCCATCTTGGTTGCACTGCGCCTAATCCGGGTCGCTTTCTGCCCGGGATAGCGGTCGTTCACGCTAGGTGCAGCGAATGACCGCTCCGAGCCCAAGGCGGAATCCCATCGTTAGGTCTAACTATTCAGAGAAGTGGAAAACCCCAAATTCCTCTCGGGTAAAGGTCTAAGGTTTGCTAGACAGCGTCACCAAGAACGCAACCAAGTCTGCAATCTCCTGCTCGGATAAACTCAATTTCGCGAGTATGGCTTCACCATCAGAGTGCAACCGTTCCATGTCAATTTCGCTGTAGTGTCGGATTACCGCATCCAAGTCGACCAAGTTGCCGTTATGCATGTAGGGCGCTGTTTCGGCTACGCCCCGCAGGCTGGGTGTCCTGAAGGTTCCAAAGTCAGAATGGCTCCTGCGCACACCGCGAACTGCCCAAGCCCCTTGCTTATCCGGATCGTCGCTCCAATCCCCGTCTAGGGTATATTTGCTTGATAGTAATATGTTCAATCCGCCAAACCGCCCTTCGTCTACTTCGGCTCCGTTTAGAAAATATGGTACGCCGGCGTCGTGGAACTCGTTGTTGGAGAATCTTGGACCGTTGTGGCAAAACACACAATTGCCGCGTCCCAAGAACAACTGAAGACCTCGCTGTGCAGCTTCAGGATAGTTCGCCGCCTCGGCAAAATCGCTGCGTTCCAGCGCGTCTCTAAAATCGTCAAATTGTGTCGGTTCTGTAATTAAAGTTTCCAGGTAGGCTGATAAAGCTTTGGCCGTGTTAACCAAAACCAATTCTGGGTCTTGCTTTTGGATCTCACCAAAAATCTTCTCAAAGTCATAAATATACGGACTGTCAGAAATTGCTGCTTTCAGACTCTCTCTATTGTGCGCCATCTCTTCGTCTTCGATGATGGGATGTAAGCTGGCGGCCCAGAGGTTGTCACTCTTGCCGCCCCAACCGTACCATCGAAGACCCGCTAGGTTTCTCAGAGATGGCGTGTTCCGATCTAGCAGAATCCGGCCGAATGCGCGCGCTTCTTTCGTAGTAAATGCCTGCTCAGGATCATGGCAACTTGCGCAGGCAAAGGCACCATCGACGGACAACAACGGATCGTTGAACAAAGCCTCGCCGAGCGCAATCGCGCTGGCATCGTTTGAAACTCTGTTACTTGGATCCGGCTGCAAAGATGGTGGCCACGGTCCGAAGGAAAGCGTTTGTTCAATTTCGTCTTCAGACAACAAAACTTCTGCATTCGCGGCACTTGCCAAGACCACCAACGCGACTGACACCCAAAGCCTCATCTCAGCTCAAGCTCGCTTGTATAGGAAACCGATTGCCCATCGTAGTCGACGTCCACTTGCAGTTCCCACAAACCTGGCATGTGAAACAACAGGTCATCGATACGGAATTTTCCTTCGTCCAACGCCGTTACCTTGGGAGTGTAGTTTAAACCGTGTTGGTGAGCCGGCATGATTGCATCGACAAGTATTTCCCTCACGGGAGTTTCATTGCAGACTTCGATTAGAATGGAAAACGGTTGAGCCAGTGGAATGACTCCTGACGAGACATAGACCTCAGGTGCGTTTGCGGCATCTGAAGCTGCGCGTTTCCCCGCCGCTTCACACGCAGCGACCGGCCCTGATGAAATCAAAAACCAAAAAGCCCAGAGGTTCATTCTGTTGCCAGCATACGTTCCGCGTTTACGTACGCAATATTGTCTGCAATCTGATTTGGAAGAAGGCTTAACCATTCACGCGAATAGTCGGCATGAGGGCCAACGTAGTACCAACGCTCTGGGGCGAATGTATCCGTGCCAACCATAAAACGATCGGGATGTGCTTCAAACGCGGCCTTCCAACCAGGGTCGACGCGGCCCTGTGAAATCATACCTGAACGAAACGCTAGATCGGCCCAGAGTCTAGGGTGGGTGTCCAGGGCGTCTACCACACTTTCAGGATCGACAAAGCCTGAATGGGCCCACAAAACGCGGGCTTCGGGCCATGTTTCGAAAATCAGGTCAACCGCCTCGCGATCGCCGTGGTGATGCAGAATTAAATTCCGTTCTTTTGCCAAAGCGATCATATGCTGGATGACCGGCGTTTTGATATCATTGCCATAAGCGTGAAACTCGCCGATGGCTTCGTATTCGTTCTTCGCCAGATTTGTTTCCAGATAGTCGACTACAGTTTCGTCGTGCATCCAGGTGTTGATCTCTCCGCGACGACGGTAAGGACGAAGTGCCGGGACAACGATATCTGGCGCTGCGTCCAAGAGCAGTTGAGTACCATTGTCATCAGAGCTGGAAACAAGCGCCTTTCGCACGCCAGCATCCCGCAAAATCCTAGCCACTTGTTCAGGTGGGACCAGCTCCACAGCGTCGTGACTGTAGTGAATATGCGCATCAAAGATTGGTCGGTCATCTGCGGTCGCTGTACCGTTCAAAACGACTAAGGCAAAGAGAAGGAGATATCTTAGCACCGTAAGCTTCCTCATTTGAACTATTGCATTTCTGACAGTGGTGTATCGTAGCAGAACGTCCAGAGCCTACGACGATCGGCCAGTATAAAGCCAATCATTTTGCCAGTTGATTTTGGTCGCGTAGAACGCCTGCTTTGTCCGCAGAGCAATCATTCGTCGCAACTCTTTTCAATGTCTGCTTTGCGGAACAAACGGTCTCAGCGTTTTTCTCGAGTGTTGCGACCAAGCGCTACTCATCCAAGAAACGGGTATTGTTTTTTGGTTTGCGCTTATCCAAGCGGTCGACCGCCGATACTTCTCAGAACTAGCGGCTTGTTGCTCGCATCGAGGCGCGATGAATTCTTAACTCATTATTATTGCGGATTTTTGTAACGCTGGGTCGGGGTGCACCCAATCTGCGGCGGCTTTCACTCGGCTGTCGCTCAAATTGAACATGAACATTCACAATGCGCGCTGATTACCTCGGCGCGTGGCAAGAGAGGTGCGCTATGAAGCAGAGCTCCGCAAGAAGACAACCAAGAGACGATCGACAAGACCGCCGGTCAAACGAGAACTTCGAAGAGCGCGGTGATCGTCAACGTGAAGATCGACATGGCCGAGACGAAAACCCACGTTCCGAAGATGTAAGCGAGATAGTAGCTCGCGCCGTAGATGGAACCGGCAACAACGCGGCGAAAGTTGACTGGGGTTCTGCCGGACAGGACCTACTTAGACTGGCACCAAACAGTTTTGTGGATGGTATCGGAGAGATGGACGTCAGCAGACCAAATCCACGTGCAATCTCCAATGCGGTTGTTGCCCAGGAAGGTGAGATTCCCAGCAGTTTTGGTATCAGCGATATGGTTTGGGCCTGGGGTCAGTTTATTGATCATGACCTTGACCTGACCGAGGGCGGAGACACCGAATTCGCTCCGATCGTCGCCCCTGTGGGTGATACTGTTTTTGAGCCCGGCGGCGTAATTTCCTTCTTCCGGGCTGATCCGGTTGAAGGCAGTGGCGAGGATTTTGAGCGCACATATCACAACGAAATCACGGCGTTTATTGATGGCAGTATGCTTTATGGCTCTGACCAAGCTACAGCCGCCACACTGCGTGATGGAGCCTATCTGATACTGGACGACAATGGGTTGCTAGTTCAAACCGAGGATGGCGGTGTTCTTGCGGGGGACGTACGCGCAGCAGAGAATATCGCGCTGACGTCTCTGCACACACTGTTCGCGCGCGAACACAACCGGTGGGTGGATACACTTGCAGAACGACAGCCTGGTTTGTCCGAAGAAGAGCTTTTTGATGCAGCCCGCATGCGGGTCGAGGCAGAGTTGCAGGCGATTACCTTCAACGACTTCCTACCAATCCTCGTCGGTGAAGAAGCTATCTCTAGTTATTACGGATATGATCCGACGATCAATCCGGGTATCGCAGTCGAATTCTCAGCTGCGGCCTATCGGTTTGGCCATTCTCTTTTGTCGTCAGATCTGTTGCGTCTTAACGAAGATGGCAGCAGCATCGCGGAAGGGTCTATTGCGCTGCAGGATGCCTTCTTAAACCCGCAAGCCATTGAAGACGCAGGGGGAATTGATCCAATCCTACGCGGATTGATGGGAAGCACAGCCCAAGAGCTTGATACTATGGTCGTCGAGGACGTACGTTCCTTCCTGTTTGCTCCCGATGGGTCCTTCGGGCTGGATTTGGCATCGATCAATATTCAGCGCGGTCGAGACCTTGGCGTCGCCAGCTACAACGACCTGCGTGAAGCGTTCGGTCTGGAACGGGCGGAAGACTTCTCGGGCGTGACATCGGATGCCGAAATAGCGGCAACGCTTTCGGACCTTTACGACAGTGTTGACGACCTAGACGCCTGGATCGGCGGGCTGGCCGAAGACCCCGCAGACGGCGGTATTCTGGGTGAAACCTTCTCGGCAGTGATAGTCGATCAGTTCCTGCGTCTGCGGGATGGCGATGCCTATTGGAGTGAAGCCGGGTATCTGAACAAAAGTGACGTAAAGGCCCTCTGGGATACGACTCTGGCGGATGTGATTGCGGCAAACACTGGTATCGAGCATCAGCAAGAGGATGTATTCTTTGCTGCTGGACGTATCGGCGGAACCAATGAAAACGATGTTCTCACTGGGACCGATGACCGCGATCTCTTGATTGGCTTTGAAGGCGATGACGTAATCACCGCAGCAAACGGCGATACCGTGGTTGGCGGTAGCGGAACCGACCGGTTTGTCTTTGAAGAAGGCGGAGCATTCATCGCTGACTTTAGCAAAGCAGATGACGATATGATCCAGATTGATGGCAGTGCCTCGCGTGTTTTAATCAGCTACGAAGTGGAGGACGACGAAATCACAACGCTGCTAACGTTGTCATACGGTCGTCGAAGCGAAGTCGAGGAACAGGAAATCCTGATCGCTGGAGACATCGTGGAGGCGGATGATCTAGAGACACAGATCTCGATCAGCGTTGACCACAGTAGCCTAGACTTGATTGCCTAGATGCTGACGAGAGGCAACACTTTGGCAATTGACTAAGACTTCATACACAGTCAGAAAATTTGCCTCTGGTATTCGCAAACAGGGCCTGCTCTGTTTGCGATTTTATCCACTACCTTTGTCATGTTTGGAAAATAAGTTGGCCAATAAATCCGCATTTAGTTCCGACGGGATAAAGTTCTCGGTACACGGCGAATTCACAGACGATACCATGGTGTTTCAACGCGGTTTGTGCGACACCGCTCAATTTCCAATTGAGGCTTTTCCGAAGGACACAATTACAAGTGTTGCCGCGATGGAATTTCGCGGACATGGCGACTCAGAAACCGGGCCTGTTGATGACTTCTCGATCAGACAATTCACAGACGACACAATTGCGCTCATAGAGGCAAAGGCTTCCCGTCCTGTGGTAATCGGTGGTATTTCCATGGGTTCTGCAGTTGCTCTGCGTGTGGCAGCTAAGCGACCTGAGCTTATCCGAGCATTGGTGGGGTGCTGTCAGACGAATTCGAACCAGTGTCAGTTTGCTGCGAAAACCGCGCACCTATCCGGAACAAAGTTGACGCCACTCGGCGAGAGCGGCGGCGCGGGTCAGCTTGAAGGTGTCCCGGCTGGTCAGCGATCTTTCCTGGTTGAAGTGATTGTAGACGGAGGAATGGACGGAGGCGAATTTCTGTAGACTTCGCATGCGCCTGAAACGCTGCATCGCGCGTTCGCGTCGTCGAAACGGGAGGTGCGAATTCTCGACTCGGTTGTTGAGCCACCTGCCCGTCTGTTGTTTTTCAAGCGCGCCCATTTCTCTGAGCGCAGCCTTGTAGGAAGCGAAGCGATCTGTGACGATCTCTTCGGCACAACCATGCCGCTTCATCAATTTCTTGAGGAATTTCAGTGCTGCAGCTTTGTTTCGACGCTTCGTGACAACGGCTTCCAGCACCTCACCTTCGTGATCAACAGCCCGCCAAGATAATGCCGCTTGCCGTTCACTTTCACGAATACTTCGTCCACGTGCCACTTCCATTTTGAAAAGGCTCGGAGTTGCTGAACCCGTTTTCTTCGGATCTCTGATGCAAACATCGGGCCGAAACGGTTCCACCAATATCGGACGGTTTCGTGGCTCACCTCAATTCCCCGTTCGTGCAATAAGTCTTCCACATTTCGAAGCGAGAGCGGGAAACGGTTGTATAGCATCACCGCAAGGCGGATGATCTCTGGGCTGGTTTTGAAGTATTTGAAAGAGACAGGTCTGGTCATGGGTAAAAGCTACGCAACCGCCCTGCCCCGCTCAAGCAAAGTTCTTCTGACAAGACCAATCCCGCTGCTACACTCCTAATCTGGCTGAAACTAAAATAGTCTGAAACCCAGCGACTGACACCGCGGCGTGCAAAGCAGTCAATTTATGTAAGACCGGGAAAACATGGCGCTTGAAGAACCTTTCACAGAACTCAAAATAAGAACTCAGGGAACTGGCTTTTACAAAGGATATAGCCTGCCGATTGCGCTGGTAAGCAAACTTTCGGTTTCTCTGCTCGTTCTCTGGGCGCTGGTTTGGCCACTATCTGCGAACGATACACTGCGATCCTGGAAGTCAGGAGTGCTGGCCGAGTTCAACACATTCTACAACCTTTCCGTTGGATTATTTGTATTTTTCCTTTTCCTTATCGCGCTCATACCTTCAACCGGCCGAATGAGGCTGGGTTTAGAAGATGAGAAACCGGAATTTTCAAACTTCTCTTGGTTTTCGATGATGTTTGGGGCGGGTCTAGGCGTGGGCCTAATGGTCTATGCAACCGCCGAACCACTCGGCCTTTGGGAAACAAATCCATTGACTATTTCCGGGGAAGTCGCACCCAAAAGCGAGGACGCTATTGATGGAGCCTACCGCTATACCTTTTTGCACACCGGATTTCACGCCTGGGCAATATACGTCGTCACCGGCCTTAGCCTTGCCTATTATGCGTTTACAAGAGGCATGCCGCTAACAATCCGCACCGCACTGACCCCATTGCTTGGAGAATACTCAAACGGTGTTGCAGGCCATGTGGTCGATGTACTCGGCGTCGTTGCGACAATACTCGGCGTGGCGGTAACGATCGGTTATGGCGTTTCTCAATTGGTGGACGGTGCGTTTCTAATTACCGGTGCGAATTGGCTTGTTGAAAAAGAAGTAACCAAAGTGATCCCGTCGACCGCCGGCCTAATTACGGCGTTGATCGTTGTTATGATTATGTCGACACTCTCAGCCGTCTCTGGCGTGGGGCGTGGTGTCAAATACTTGTCAAATATTAATCTTCTCTTTTCACTGGTATTGCTGGCGGTATTCATTGTTTATGGTTCATTCGCTTTTGCGGCGACGACCTACGCCACAGCACTGGTTGACTATATCAAAAACTTTGTCCCGCTGAGTTTCCAAGCTTTTCGACCGATTTCCGAAGGCGAGTTTGGCTCCGCATTGCCAGCTGAGGCTGCGCCCTTTGTCGGCGAACTCTTCGCGGGTGCAACTGATCCCTGGGGAACAAAAGCAACCTATCTTGAGGGTTTGAGCAACGATACAGCCGATCTTTCTGACGCGACCAAGACTGCAGCTTATGACGCGGGCACACGAGGCAGGTTGTTCGGATGGCAGGCCGGATGGACTACATTTTATTGGGCATGGTGGATCGCGTTTTCGCCCTTTGTCGGCCTTTTCCTAGCGCGTATCTCCAGAGGGCGAACCGTACGCGAGTTCATATTTGGCGCGGTCATTGCCCCGTCCCTCGTTTGTTTCGCGTGGATGGCCATTCTGGGTGGAGCGGCCATCGACCTGGAACTAAATGGGAATGCAAGTGGATCAATCCTCGCAGCTTCAACGACGGCAACCCTGTTCGTCACATTGGGGGAAATGATATCGGGCAACTTGCTCGCGGTAGTGAGTGTCATGTGTGTGCTCTTAACCATGACATTCCTTGTCACGTCCGCCGACTCTGGCATCCTTGTGATGAACACGATCATGTCCGGCGGGTCTGAAAACACCGGCCTTCTTCATCGTATCCTTTGGGGTGTTCTTCTGACTCTTGTAATTGGAACTCTGCTGATCGCTGGCGGCGGCGGATTGGAAGCATTGACCAATTCGATGATCATCGGGGCATTGCCGTTCAGCGTCGTTTTGCTACTGATGTGCGTCTCTCTGGCCAAAGCAATGATCAACGACTTGCGCCGATTGAACCACAAGACTCGGACGGGTTCGTGATTGCCCGTGGCTAGTTCCCAGTCACCTACTCCCGCGGATCGACCGAGTGCCAAAGTGTTTAGGAAACATCGATTGCAGCACAAAAAGGCAGATCTTCAAAGCCTCGGAGGGGTTGAAGATATCTGAGTGCAAATGGTAGTCGGTCCAAAGCCCTTCCAACAAAGCAACCAACGCGTCTGTTGCAAGTTTGGCGCTTACATCCTCGTATTCGCCTTCACCCTTTATTTGTTCCAACAACTCCAGGATCACCGCGCGGAAACCTTTGTCGCGCGAGTCGATGAAAGGAAATATGTTCGGGTTCGAGAGCGCTTCAGCCCGAAAGGAAAACCAGATCGCGACGTCCCGCGCATTTAGGACCAGTGGGTCGAAATCTGCCTTTATAATAGAGACTAGCTTGTCTGCCGGGTCTAACTCTGGATTGACTGCAATGGCCGTCCACTGCTCCGCGTATCGGACTGACAATTCCTCAGCCACTGCAAGCAGCAGCTTTTCCTTGGAACCAAAGTGTAGGTTGACCATCCCTTGCGATAATCCCGACAATTCTTGGATTCTTGCCGAAGTTGTTCCGCGTATTCCGTATCTATAAATGGCGTCCGCAGCCGATTGGATCAGCAGCTTTCGGTTCTGCAATTTACCCAGGTCTCGGGCATTGGTTGGTGTATCACGCTCGAGATTAATCTTATTTCTCCTTCACTGGGGTAGTCGCCTTTGTCTTCTCGCATTTAGCGTTAAGACAGTTCAAGGATTGACATTGAATGAATGCTTGTTCAATTTGTGATTTATATTACATTAAGGTGCTGCATGACCCTTTTCAACTCCGACTTTCGGTCCATACGAGAATGGGACAACGAACATTTCCTGCACCCTTGGGAAGGGATGTCACACCTTGGCCAAAATGAACGAACCTTTGCCGAAAGCGGCCTTGGCGTTCATGTCGTCACAGAGGACGGAAAGCGCCTGATAGACGGCCCTGCTGGCATGTGGTGCATTCAATTGGGCTATGGAAACAACGAGATTGCCGATGCGATGGCTCAGCAGGCGAAACAGATGGCGTATTTTTCGCCCTTCAACAACGCCAACTCAACTCCGGCCCGTTTGGCACATGAAATCGCCAAGAGAACGCCGGGCGATTTGAACCATGTGTTCTTCACGACCGGTGGTTCAACGGCCGTGGATAGCGCTCTGCGGTTTGTACAATTTCGCAATAACCTGTTGGGAAAACCTCAAAAGAAAATCGTGATCTCGCGCCAGAAAGCATATCACGGATCGACCTATTTGGCGGCCTCGGTATCCGGAAAAGAGCGCGACAAAGGGTGGTTGGACCAAGCCTCGGACCTGACGCGGTTTTTGCCGAACGTGAATCCGTATATACGTCGCCCCGATCAGACGGTCGATGACTTTCTGGACGAAAAAATTGCAGATCTGGAGAACATGATACTGCAAACCGGAACAGACAAGGTCGCTGCCTTCATCGCTGAACCGATACTGTGCTCTGGTGGCGTCATTGTGCCTCCGCAGGGGTATCATCAGCGCTGTCTTGAAATCTGCCGGAAATACGATGTCCTGTATATTTCAGACGAGGTCGTAACCGGATTTGGGCGGCTTGGACATTGGTTTGCTTCAGAAGACGTCTTTGGGATTAAGCCCGACATCATAACCTGCGCCAAAGGCATGACGTCTGGGTACGTACCCATGGGGGCTTGTATCATCTCTGACCGGCTGATTGCAGATGTAAGCGGAGACAATGCGCAGAACGCTACGTTTTCAAACGGCTTCACTTACTCAGGCCATCCAGTAAGCGCGGCGGCAGGCCTGAAGACGATTGAAATCATGGAGCGCGACGGCGTTCTGGAACATGTCCGCGCAATCACGCCGCTCTTCGAAGAGCGCCTCCAGGCTCTGGCAGATTTGCCGCTCGTCGGTGATGCGCGCGGCATGGGGCTCGTTGGCTGCGTCGAATGTGTTGCAGACGCAAAAGCAGATAATGCACTGGACCTAGATAAATCTGTCGGCGCTTTGATTGATCATCATTGTCAGGAGAACGGGCTGATTCTGCGGCCGATCATCAACATGTGCGTGTTTTCCCCACCTCTGATCATTACCGAAGGCGAGTTGAACCAGATGTTCGACGTCCTTGAAAAAGGTATCCAGCTGGCAACCGAAGACCTAAAGCAGCAGGGTACGTTTAAACCTTAGGAACTGCCTCGGCGCGCCATCGCGATTTTCATGGTTGCTATGCCTTCGCTTAAGTGCGCTGCGTTTAACCTGCCCGCATCACCTCTGGTGGCAATTTGATCGGGAACTTGGACCGAACCTCCGCATCCGCCTTGCTGCCAAAATAGTTTGGATAGTGATTGGATAGAATGTCGTTCACGACTGACCGGCTCCGTTCAAACATATCCTGACGACCGGCTTTTTGCCAAGTATCGGTTAGCTCCCGATCCATCAGGGTTGGATAGACATACTCAGTCTCCATGTATTGCAAGGTCTGCGTGTTGCCGAGGAAATGACCGGGATCAATTGCACATTCGTGGATGACGTCAACCGACAGAGTGTCGTCGCTCACCTCGATACCACGCAGGGTTCGTGAGATCATACCCGCGGCCTCGTCGTCGATGACCATGGACTCAAAGCTGCAACCCATCAGGCTGCCGAGCATACCGCCAAATTCGCAGAGCCTGTTGGCCCCAGCATGAGCCGCTAATGCGAAAGTCAACGCCTTTTCCAGACCATATTGTGCGTCAGGAATCTTGGAATCCGTCATGCCGCAACCAACGCTGGTCGGCAGGTTGTAGAAATTGCCCATTTGGATAGCCGCCGCGGATATCAATGCTTGCTCACCACTGCCACCCGTAAATGAACCAGTTCGCAGGTCAGTAATAAACGGCCAAGCTGCAAAGACGACGGGGGTGCCCGGGTTAATCAGGTTGGCAATTGCGACGCAAGATAGGGTCTCGGCTACGGCTTGCGCCAAAGTCCCGGCCAGAGGCGCAGGCGACGTCGCCCCAGCCTGTGGCGGAACAGCTAAATCGCAGACAAGCCCCATCTTCGCTGTATCAATCAGGATCTCCAAGTTTTCCCGCCCAAACCGGAGCGGGGATACTATGGGACAACCGCCAAAAATGACTGAGGGTTTCTCGAGGAATTTACCCTCCCCGCCTGATGCCAGATCGAACAGATGAATCGCGTCCTGAATATGCTCTCGAGTACGGAACGTCAGGCAAGATGGTTTTTCGCTACCCGCCAGAATGGCGTAGAGCATGCTCATGTCGTGCTCGTAGTCTTGTGGCACATCCGTTGCCAAAACCGTATCACCGGTCATGTGGATATTATCGAGCCGGTCAACCAATCGGGTAAAGTCGTAAATGTCTTTGAGCGTCGACGGCCGGTAACTGCGAGTTTCCGCATCAAACGTTGTCACAGCGGTGCCGGAGTTCGCATAGTACACCTTGTCTTTGGTGCAGTGCATGTCATCCTTGCCGGCCCGCGATCCGCGTGCATGGACATAGAACTCACGGGCCGCCTTAGCCAAAAGATCTTCCATCAACGCGCGAGGAAAGCACAGCCTACCATGCTCGTTCAACGTCGCCCCTTTGGACAGCACGAGATCGAGAACTTCCTGCGTTGGATCACCGACGCCCGTACGCTCCAGAATGCTAAGGGCGGCCTCGTGAATATTTGACATGTCAGCATCTGAAAGGGGCTTGTAGCGCCCACCCGAAATGCCCGGCCAGATCGCTTGCGAAGCGACGTTGCTGGTTCGCACGGCTGCACGTGCTTCGCGCCCACCCCCGCGCCGTCTTGATCTGCGCTTCGTTAATTCTGTCATAGTATTTCTCCGAATTCTGAGCGTGTCAGATCATGCTGAAGTAATTGCGATAGAAACCCGGAATGCTCCATTCCATCTCGGACAGCGGTCCCGGCACGAAGCGGTGGGAGTTCACGCCCTCTTGGTTGTGACGGATGATCCGCTCATCATCGAGCGACGTGACATGCCAGAGCCATGTAATGGCATCCTTGTTATAGTCCCGACCTTCTTCAGCATCGCCGCGCACATACCAGACGATTTGAATATCCGTTTCCTGCAGCGCGCGTGGGACGAACCGGTAGCCAACCATGTGATCTGCATAAACAAGGAAGTAGTTCAGCGTCCCGATCCCCAGATCGGTGGCACCGCCATCGTGACCTTTCAGTTCACCCAAAGGCGGCGCCAGCGAAGCGCCATCCTTACTACCGGTCAAATAGCCGGGAAACAGCGGGTAGCGGCGCCAATAGACATCTGCACCCGGGGCGAGCGCGTTATCTCCGGTCAGGTCCAGCTCCTCAACGGGCACTCCGGCTTCTTTCATCCGCTCATGAAGTGCGCCGCTGAACTCCAGAACCTGAGCGGGGTCTTTCAACGAATGGCTGCGCGAATAGTCCTGATGAGACGGCGCGCAGTGGTAGCATTCCAGGTAATTCTCCAAAGCCAGTTTCCAATTTGCTGGAACTGGGTATGAGGCTTCATGAGCGACCTTCAGGTTTTCAAATTCGAACGGTTTTGACAGTGGGGCCAACTGCACCAACGCAGCATCTAGCGGCGGGGCGTCTTCAGCTGCGCAGACAAAAATCAGACCTTGGAATATCTTCACCTGAACCGGGAGCAATCCGTATTGGCCCGGGTCGAAATTCGACCCCATTGAACGCCCGTTTCGTAGCTTGCCGTTCAGATCAAAAGTCCACGCATGATAGGGGCAGATGAAATTGCGTGCCTTGCCTTTCCGTTCAATGCAAACCCGCGATCCCCGGTGGCGGCAAACGTTCAGATGCGCGCGCACCTCACCTTCGCGATCCCGAACGATGATGATGGACTCGGGCCCATAGTCGAACAGGAAAAAGTCCCCCGGTTCTGCGACCTGACTAACATGGCCGACCCAGATCCAGTTACGGTTCCAGAACGCGCCGATATCGTTCTCGTATACTGCTTGAGACGTATAGAAGTGACGAGGCAGGGCGAACCCTTCCTGTTGCGCGTCCATCAAATCGCGCATTACTTGCAGGTCATCTTTTGGCATTGCGCACCTCATGCAGACTCAAGGGAAATGACTTCCCGGCGGAAGAATTCACGGTCGATGTCGTCCGCGTTACGTTCGAAATTCCGGGCAGCCATGTGACCCGAATATACAGCATCCGCGATCAAGCCGGGGTTTGCGGCATCTCCGATTAATTCCAACGTTTTCAGCGGACTTGCCGTCGAACCGCAAAGCTCGTCGTAAAGAGTGGTTTCTCGCATTCGCTGCGTCACCAGTACTACAGAGCTGCATTCAATGGAGTTCTCTCGCCCCGTGTAGACGCACTGCAATGTCGCCTGGCCGGGCGCGATACCGGCCAAGGTCTGGGACAGGTTCAGACGAACGCCTTTTTCCAACAGACTGCGTTGCACTTTAGTCTGCTCCAACGTCAATTCGGTAAACGGCGAAACTATTGAGGCCGGCGTTACAAAGACAACCTCTCGCCCAACCTGAGCCAAATGATCAGCCAAGACTCCACCGAGATAGGCTTGATCATCATCGTAGACCACAATCGGGCCGTCCTGCGGCATGACTCCGGCCACAATGTCATCCGGAGTGAAAATCTGAGAACCTAAACCGATTGATACACCGTGAAATGCAGATTTCCCGCGCCCGTCTCGCTGCCATTTTGCGCCGGTTGCAACAAAGACGTTCGGTATACCCAACTCGATGACCTCACTTGCTGACAAACGGCTGTCGGTGAACAGTTGAACGTTCCCGCGTTGTTGCAGGTCGTAGATTCTGTGATCTGTCACACGCTTCCAAGCGGATAGCCCGGTCAGGGCAGCTTCCTGCATCACACGGCCGCCGAACTCTTGCTTTGCTTCCGCCAGAGTTACCTCGTAGCCCCGCCGCGCCAATTGCATGGCGCATTCAAGTCCGGCTGGTCCGCTGCCGACAACAAGCGCAGCTTCCTCGTTTACCCGACGCTCAATGATCTCAGGATGCCATTTCCTCCGCCACTCTTCACCCATAGTCGGGTTTTGAGTGCAGCGTATTGGGACGCCGAGAGAGTCGGATGAAACACAGATATTGCAACCGATACACTCACGTATTTCTTCGATGCGATCTTCCCTAATTTTGTTGGGCAGAAACGGATCGGCGATGGATGGTCGCGCCGCGCCGATAAAATCAAGGATGCCCTTCCTGACCAGTGACGCCATCAAGTCCGGCGACGTAAGGCGCCCGACGCCCACAACAGGCTTAGAAGTCACCTGTTTCACGAACTCGATATATGAGGTCTGAAAGCCGTCGCGGGGCTCGAACCGGGTCGTAGCAGAGTCGTTGCTCCAATCCGCCACATTAACATCCCAAAGGTCTGGAAGCTCGGCCAGCAATTCGACTACTGCACGGCCTTCTTCCTGCGCTTGCATCCCCTCTGACCCGAGCATTTCATCAACCGCGAACCGAAGGGCAATGGCGCAATCATCTCCGACCTCTTCCTTGGTTTCTTCCAGAAGCTCGCGGGTAAGTCGCACCCGGTTCTCCAACGAACCTCCATATTCATCCGTCCGATCATTGAACTGTGGCAGCAGAAAATGATGAGGCAATGTCATGTGATGCCCCGCATAGACATACACAATGTCGAACCCGGCTTCGCGCGAACGACGAGCCGCCGCGCGATGCCACTTGCGAAATTCTCGAATGTCAGCCTTGTCCATTGCCCTTGCCTGTTTCGGGTATGGAGTCTGCAAGACAAGTTCTGATGGGGCCAGCAGAGGCGCGCGGGTCAGGTGGTTTTGGGCATGGTGCCCGTTATGCGCCAATTGGATTGCCGCGAGCGAGCCCTTCTCATGAATTGAGTTGGTTATCAGACGCAGTGCGGGAATATCCTGATCGTCCCAAATTCGGTTTTCAGAATAAGGAGACAAATCCGAAGTCGGATGAATCTCGGCCTCCTGAGTAGACACCACTGCCCAACCGCCCTCGGCTTTCATCGCCCGCATGGCAGCTTCGGCCTGAGGTCGCAAATGACCCAAACCATTGCAGTGGGGCACCTGGTAGAACCGGTTTCGAGCCGTTACTGGCCCGATCTTGACCGGTTCGAAGAGAACAGAATACTCGTCAGCGCCTGACATTGCCGCGCTTCCTCCAAGGAAATTGGAAATTGGTTCGTGGGAATGGAAGGATTTCTACCTCCCCACCATTCCCGGGTGTGTTGTAAGAGTGCCCTTAGAAGCCAGCTTTAATGCGCTCGAATTCCTTCAACATCTTGGCCTCCAGCTCGGGGTTAACAGCGTCAAAGAACAGGCTGCCTTCAAAGAAGCTGTCCACATCCGAAAACCCGTAGGTTTCGATCAGCTCTGGGTCTGCCTGTGCAAAAGCGTCTTCGTTGGCGTGGGCGTAACCCCAGCTTTCAATAATGTATTTACCGCTTGCCGCAGAGCTGAGCGCGTTCAGCATGTCATAGACTTGCTCATCCGACTGCTTGGCAGATTTCAGATGCACATAGCCGCAGACCCAAGTCGCGATACCTTTGTCTACATCACGCATCATGACCGCTGGCGTTTCGTTCCAGATCAGGTTCAGTTCCGATTGGTTCCATCCCCAACCCAGCGTGACCTCACCGCTGGCAATTGCCTGATCCAGTTGGCCGGCGTCAGACCAATAAAAGCGCACGTTCGGATGAATCGCGCGCAGGTAGTCCGCCGCTTTTTGGAATTCCTCGTCACTCATATCGGTATAGCTGGAGGCGCCGGTTGCCAATGCCGCCATTGCAAAGGCACTGGAAGCGGCGTCCGGAATGGCGACTTTGCCCTGATATGCAGGATCGGCAAGCAATTGCAGCGAAACGTCATCTGCCGAAATCATATCTGTTCGATAGATAAGACCAGTATTGCCCCATTCGAACGGAACCATGTAGGTCTGCCCATCAATGGTGATGCCATCGACCTCTTTGATCTTGGGCATCAGCTTGTCCCAGTTTTCCAGCTTGCTGGTGTCAATCGGCTTGATCATGTCTGCCGCTACCCACTTTCTCAGGGCATCCGTGCAGGGATGGGCCAAATCAGCTTCAAAACCGGACTGAAGCTTTGTGAACGCTTCTTCCACGCTGCCAAAATAGGTGTAGCTAGGCGCGCCGCCGTATTTTTCGACATAGTCGCCGTAAAAGCCCTGATCCTCATATCCGGACCAGTCAAAAACGGTCAGATCAGCGGCGTTCGCCAGAGTTTGGCTGGCGGCAAAGGTGGCAACTACTGCTGCCATAAGTGATGCTGTTTTATTCATTTGTCTCCTCCCAAAGATTCACGTTTACCCAAGTCAATCACCGAGGCGCTTTGAACGCCAAGCCAGACGGTATCGCCGCGCGTGTGATCGACCGTGTGAAAGTAGTTTGGTACTGCGACGGCGATACTGTCTTTCAGACCATCGACGCGCACATAATAGTGGACACTCTCTCCATAAAAGGCGACGTCCGAAACCTCGCCCTGAACAAGAGCATCGTACCCATCCGGCTTTTCCGCACTGATTTCCAATTGCTCAGGACGAACGCCGACAAGAAGTTCCTTGTCATGCACCTGGACGTTGGGGTTCACCCCGATTTCCATCTTCCCTAAGCCCTTAACGTTGACTTCAAACGTTTCAGCATTCTCTGCAGTCACTACGGCATCCAGAAAGTTCATTCCACCGATGAAAGAAGCCACTTCCCGGTTACACGGTTGGGAATACAGGACCTCTGGCTTATCCACCTGCTTGAGCTGCCCCCCAAACATGACGCCAATACGGTCGGACATGGTCATCGCCTCGTACTGGTCATGCGTGACCATTACAAAAGTTATTCCAAGCTTCTGCTGAAGGCGGCGCATTTCCAATTGCATCGCTTCGCGCAGATTCTTGTCCAACGCAGATAAAGGCTCATCTAGCAGTAAAACCTTGGGTCGCATGACGAGTGCGCGGGCGAGCGCTACTCGTTGCCGCTGACCTCCCGACAATTCGTTGGCCTTACGGTCCTGCAGGCCGCCCAGTTCAACCATCTCAAGCGCCTCGGCAACGCGTTCTTTAATTTCCTGCCGCGAAAGCTTGGTCTTGCGTAATCCGAAGCCAACATTGTCGCCGACATTCAGGTGAGGAAAGATCGCATAACTTTGGAACACCATATTGGTGGGACGCTTGTTCGCAGGCACCTCTCCCATCGTTCGACCATCGATCCGGATCTCGCCTTCTTCGTGATCTTGAAAACCCGCGATGATGCGCAAAGCCGTCGTCTTGCCGCATCCCGAAGGGCCAAGCAGCGAAAAGAACTCACCCTCTTTCAAGGTCAGGTTCAGATCGGACACAGCCACAAAGGAACCAAAGCGTTTTTCGACGCCCTGAATTTCGATGATGTTCTGTTCGCTCATCTTATTCGTTTCCTTTGGCTTCAATCTGACGATTGGATGGAACGGCGGCGGAAGTATTCGGCGATCAACAACAGCAGCACCGAGGACAGCAAAAGCAGCGATCCTAGGGCCAACGTGTTGGGCAATTTTGCCGGGAAGCGGATCTGGCTCCAGATATAGACCGGCAATGTCGGGCTGTTCCCGGATAAGAAAAAGGCCAGGACGAACTCGTCAAACGACACCGTAAACGTGACCAAAAGGCTGGCGACAATACCCGGCGCTACGATTGGGAGGGTAACACGCCGAAACGTTCCCACGACGCTTTCACCAAGATCGAATGCAGCCTCCTCCAAGGACTGGTCGAAATCGTCAAACGCAGATTTCATGATCGACACGGAAAATGGCAACGCCACGAACACATGCCCAAGGATCACGGTGGCCAGCGATGGTTTCAAACCGATGCTGATGAACAGAACCAGCATCGAACTGGCCACGATGATGCCGGGAATGACCAGTGGAAGCATGACCAGTCCCTCAGACAACTCACGCCCCGTGAAACGATACCGAACGTAAGCGCGAGCTGCGAAGAGACCCAGAGATGTTGCCATCAGGGCAGTCACGCTGCCGACGATCAACGAGTTTACCATAGCCTGTAACAGCGTGTCCTGCTGCCCCAACTGTGCGTACCACTTCAACGTGAAACCCTTTAGGGGGAAGGCTACGATAGTTCCGTCGTTGAACGAAAACAGTGGCAATAGCAAAACCGGCAGGTAGAGAAACACCAGATAGGCAATCGCATAAACCAGCAACCATGAGAAACGAAATGCCTTGGTCATCTGATCCTCCGGCCCAATGCGGTGACGACCACCACGAACAGGATTGCAACGCAGCCGACCGAAAGCATGGCAAGAAGAGACAGGGTTGCACCCAACGGCCAGTTATTGGCGGCACCAAACTGCACTTGGATCAAGTTCGCCACCATTTTGCCCTGCGATCCACCGACTAAGGCCGGAGTGACGTAATCGCCCACCGTTGGGATGAAAATGATCAGGCAGGCCGCAATGACCCCCGGCACCGTCAGAGGCAGTGTCACGCGAACGAACCTTTCAAGCTTGTTGCAGCCAAGGTCGGTTGCAGCCTCCAATAGGCTGCGGTCGATCTTTTGAAGCGATACATAGATCGGCAGGATAGCAAACGGTGCCCAGGCGTGGGCGAGCGTAAGGACAACAGCGAATTCGTTGTAGAGCAAGAATGTCAGCGGATCTTGTATCAAACCAAGTGAAATCAGCGCAGAATTCAACACCCCATTGAAGCCAAGGATTAGTTTCCAGCTGAACACGCGCAGAAGGTAGCTGCTCCAAAAGGGAATAGTGATCAGCAACAGCCAGAGGGTCTTCTTCTTTGTTCGAAACGCGATGAAGTATGCAATCGGATAGGCCAGACAAACCGTTGCCAATGTCACCGCGCCTGCAATTGCGACCGAACGGAACATTAGGTGTCGAACCAATGGGTCGGTAAACGCCTCTTGGTAGTTTGCCCAAGTCAAGGTCCGGTCGATCTCGACATAGTTCTGGGTCCAAAAACTGTATGCGACGAGAATGCAAAGCGGCACGGCGACGAGCAGACCGACGTAGAACGTCGCAGGTGCGCTCAGTGCGAGGCCCTTGCCCGTTTCACTTCGTAGTACTCCGGCCATGCTTCCCTGCTGAACTTTGCTTTTTTTTGGCGGCGCGACCATGTCGATCACAAAATGGACAATCGTCCATTTAAATCTGGAATTTTTGGACTAGTTGTGTCAACTGATAATTTCGCAACCGGGGATGGCCAATTTCACACTGGCCGCTAGAAGGCACCGCAAGACACTGAAAACAAACAGAGCCGCCTGATCCAATGACTGGAAGACGACAAGAAATACGCGAGCGAAACCGCCTTTCCCTGATCGAGGCAGTACTCGACTCGGTCGCAGAAAAAGGGATTTCCGAGACCTCCGTCAGCGAAATCATTCAACGCGCCGAGTTGTCCCGTGGCATGATTCATCTTCATTTCGGTGGCAAGGACAACTTGGTTGACGAAGCCGCCCGCTACTCATCCGAACAATACTACAACGGAATTTATGACTTATTGGAAAAGACCGGGCAAACCGGACAGGAACATATTGAGATGATTGTTCGGGGCGACTTAAGTGAAACCATTCTCAATAAGAAAAACGTTTCCATTTGGTACGCGTTTCGAGGCGAGGCCCGAAACAGAGCAGCAATCGCTGCGTTTTCAGATACCCGCGACGCTAAGCTTCGGAACCTAGTTTTCAACGCTTTCGCTCGAATTGCGAAAGAAGCCGGAACCGAACACCCTAATCAAGTTGCTAGGGACGCTACACACGGCACACTCGCCATGCTGGAAGGCATGTGGACCGATTACCTACTCCACCCGAATTCATTTGACCGCGACGAAGCGATGAGAATTGTTTTTCGTTTTCTGCGGGCGATGTTCCCTAAGCATTTTGACCTGAGCGGCGCTTTGTTGTCTGAGTAAAGCTTGAGACAGGTTTCCTATCTGGCTGCTTTAGAAGTGGACAATACCCATCTTCCAGTCAACATGATATCAGCGCACATTGGACGCAAAAAGTACAATTGAAGAAGCTGCCAAGTGCTGTCAGAAAAATTCTGAACCAGTCTCAGTTTGCTGCGAAAACCGCGCACCTATCTGCTGCTGGTGCTGTCAGACAAATTCGAACCAGTCTCAGTTTGCCGCGGAAACCGCGAGCCTACCCGGAATAAAGTTGACGCCACTCGGCGAGAGCGGCGGTGCGTGTCAGCTTGAATGTATCTCTGCTGCTTAGCGATCTTTCCTGGTTGAAGTGGTTGTATACGGAGGAATGGACGGAAGCGAATTTCTGCAAACTTCGCATGCGCCTGAAACGCTGCATCGCGCGTTCGCGTCGTCGAAACGGCAGGTGCGAATTCTCGACTCGGTTGTTGAGCCACCTGCCCGTCTGTTGTTTTTCGAGCGCGCCCATTTCTCTGAGCGCAGCCTTGTAGGAAGCGAAGCGATCTGTGACGATCTCTTCTGCGCAACCATGTCTCTTCATCAGTTTCTTGAGAAATTTCAGTGCTGCAGCCTTGTTTCGGCGCTTGGTGACAACTGCTTCCAGCACTTCACCTTCGTGATCAACAGCCCGCCACAGATAATGTCGCTTGCCATTCACCTTTACGAAAACCTCGTCCACGTGCCACTTCCATCTGGAGAACGCACGCAGTTGCTGACAACGCTTTCGTCGGATTTCAGCTGCAAACATTGGACCAAACCTGTTCCACCAATATCGGACTGTTTCGTGGCTCACGTCGATGCCTCGCTCGTGCAACAGATCTTCGACATTCCGAAGCGAGAGCGGAAATCGGATGTACAGCATCACCGCAAGGCGGATGATCTCAGGGCTGGTTTTGAAGTACTTGAAGGAGGCAGGTCTGGTCATTCCTAAATGCTATGCAACCGCCCTGCCCCGCTCAAGCAAAGTTCTTCTGACAAGACCGTTATGACGATAGTCTGGCGACCCTAAGTTTGCCGCAAAAAAAGACTTAGTCTATTTTTGACACAGGGCGAAAAGCAATCACTGTCAAGTCATCCATACGCTCTTCATTCTTCATATAGTCTAGGAACGCAGCGTCGATGGCCTTTAAAAGCTCTTCCGAATTTGACCAACTATCTTGTTCAACTATCGCCATTAATCTTTGAATACCGAAGGCTAAACGCTTTTTGCCACCCAATTGGTCGATTAGACCATCAGTGGAGATAACCAGGTCTGTGGCTTTGTCCAATTGGATTTTGTGCTCGACGAACTCTGGTTCATTTGGGGTGTCCACATACCCAATGCTCTGTCTGTCACCCCGGACTCGATCGACTCCGGCCGTCGATTTAACCAACAAAGACATATGCGCCCCTGCAAACTTAGCTATCCCTTTGCTTGAATCGATCTGGCAAATAGCGGCGTCCATGCCGTCATTGGAAGTCGCGAATTTAGTGTCCTGATTTAGGAGCGCGCGGGTCAAGTCGCTCAGCTTCGATAAAGCCGAAGCGGGACTGAGCGTATCGTTTTCAAAGTAAAGCCGCTCGAGAGTTGCGATTGCCAGCATGGTCATGAAGCCACCGGGGACGCCGTGCCCAGTACAGTCAATTACGGCGAGCGTCGAAATCCGACCTTCGGATCTAACCCAGTAGATGTCCCCGCCAACTATATCGCGAGGTTCCCATTTGACCGCAAAATCTGCAAAGGCCGTCTGGCACAAACTTGTCGTAGGCAACAAACCTTGCTGAATCCGCGTGGCATAGTTTACACTATCGACGATCTGGCGGTGACCATCACGGATTGCATTTACGCGCTCGACCTCCCGATCCAGCATAGAGTTATAGCTTTGAACAACCTTGCCAATCTCATCTTCCGACTGGTATGGAACCGTCTGCGGGTCATCGTATAGCTCGAACCGTTCAATGGCTTTCAACATTTGGCTGAGAGGCCTGTTGATAAGCCATAGAAATGCAGCAGCGCCTGCTAAGATCAACGCGAATCCTCCGAGAATTCCCAGAAGAACCACAACTCCCACTTCTGTTTGTAGCTCGTTGTTCAGGATCTCCTGATCAATTCGCGCCAACATCGTAGTCGGCCCTGCAACCGTCGGAACGGAAACGATGATATCCAAACCAGATTTTTTTATCCGGTCACAACCTATGGCAGGCCAGGAAGCCAGTGTTTCTGAGCTTCGCTCTAGCTTCTGTTCAGCGCAAATTACGTAAGGAAAACCCGAATAGACGGCCAGCAGGCTCTTCGCTTGGGTAAGGTTCCCTGCTTCAACCAATTCAGCCAACGGGCGCGCAATACGATTGGCAATCGTTGCCATTTCCGCGGCAACCTGATCCGTTTGAGCTTGCCTTTTGAATTCATAGTAGAAAAGAAGCACAACGGCATTCAACATACCCCCAATCAGGAGGGTCGTCAGAATATGCTTTAGAAAAATTCGCCGCTTTACAAAGTTCCTGAGTTTACGCACTAAACGCCTCTACAGTGTTAGGCATCTAGTTTCCGATGTTCTTCATCGCGGCCTGAAGAGCGCCACGGTTATTTACTATCATCTGTACAACCTTGTAGTCACCTGAAACTTCACGCACCAAGAAGTCTGCGGTCACTGTGTCGCCGCCTTCAGTTATCATTTCAGAGCAGACGAAATAGTCATTTCCCGCAGGAATAACCATGGGGTGAACGTTTGCAGGGTATACGGTTTCAATCGCGTTGGTGGTCGTGTCCAGATAAGTGTAGGCACCGTCGACCATAACGCCATCGACATGCGCGATCATGGCGGATTGAAGCTTTGCCTTAACCTCAGTCGGAATGTCGGCCGCTGCAGCCGGACCGGACAATAGTATCACAGCGACCACACAAAATTGCCTAATCATGCTAACCTCCACACTAGTAATCCTGCATAATTGATACACTAAAAATGCATAAATGTGTATCTTATGATATTAAGGCCTGGATTGAACTTGGTGCTACCCAAGCATGATCAAGGGGAACAAATGCTTGCAAGCGAAGTCTACGAACTACGTGCCAACCTGCGCGGACAAGGCGTTGTTTTTGCCTACAGCGGGTATGTAACCGAGGGTATTCTTAGTGGTGTTGGCGATGCATTGAAGCAGAAGTTGGTGTCAGAAGATGCGGACACCAAAACGCTTCGCAGCGTATTCGCAGTGTTTGTAGAGCAAATGCAGAATATCATCAGATATTCGGTTGAACGGCTGCCTGCTGACGGTGAGGCTGAGGTGCTGGACATAAGTTACGGCATCCTGACCATCGGGAACGAAGCTGGCAACTATGTCGTTCATGCTGGGAATCTGATCCTCTTAAACGACGTCGATACCATGCGAAGCCGTCTCTCAGAACTGCGTGATATGAGTCGAGATGAACTCAAGGCCGCGTATAAGGACCAGCTCCGATCCGAAGCCGTCTCTGTCGGCAACAGCGCGGGCATCGGGTTAATCGAAATTGCGCGCCGAGCGTCAAGACCAATCGAGTTTGATTTTATGCGAATTGACGACAAGCACGCGTTTTTCGCACTCAAAGCAACGGTTTAAGAGGGGACTTATGCAAAATATTGAAATCCCGGCAACAAACCGTACTCCGACGGTGGCGTTTGATTTTGACGCGGGCCACCTCAGGCTGATTGGAGAGTCCTATCCAGAGGACGTTACGACCTTCTTCAACCCCTTGTTTGATGCTCTGAAAAGGTGGTTGTCAGAAGGTTCAAGTCGTGACTGTCGCTTTGATTTCGAACTCATTTATTTCAACTCCTCCAGCGCTAAGGCGATTATGATGCTAATGGAGCTTTTGGACTCCGCCGCAAAGGCGGGGAAAAACGTCGAAGTTTGCTGGTTTCATGATCCCGAAGACGAAACCATGGAAGAGCTTGGCGAAGAGTTTGGAGAAGATCTGAAGTACGCAAAATTCACGCTGAAGAAGTTGTTCGTTAGATGACCATCGACGATCTTTTCGCCCGAGAGAAAGAGGCTTTAGAAGTCGCGGAAGCAACTTTGAACCGCGGTCAATTCTCTAATTTAGAGACGCGTAACTCAATTAAAAACCTTATTGAAGAATACAGGAAACTGCTCCGAACTACGCGACGAATGATGCGATTGAGCGATCGTAACGAGCGGGAACTGAATGCATTGGCCGAAAATCAGCGCATCGCAACCGAGGAAGTTACCCGGAAAAACCAAGAGCTTGAGGCGTTGTCAGGAAAGCTCGCAAAATACCTATCGCCACAAGTCTATAATTCAATCTTTTCCGGTCGGCAGGAAGTTAAGCTCGCCAGTCAGCGGAAGAAACTGACAGTGTTTTTCTCGGACGTAGCTGGGTTCACAGAGCTCACAGATCAGATGGAGTCGGAGGACTTAACGCAACTTCTGAACAGTTACCTGACCGAGATGGCACAAGTCGCTCTGGCCCACGGCGCGACAATAGATAAATTCATCGGTGACGCGATCCTCGTCTTCTTTGGCGATCCAGAGACTAATGGGGTGCGGGAAGATGCCTTAGCGTGCGTGAGAATGGCAATCGCAATGCGAGACAGGCTGACCGAACTGCAAGCCGAATGGAGGCATCAGGGAATATGGCAACAGTTGCAATGTCGGATTGGTATCAACACAGGCTTCTGTACGGTGGGAAACTTTGGAAGTGAAGACCGTATGGACTACACCATTATTGGTGGGGCTGTGAACGTTGCCTCAAGGCTCGAGCACCATGCCGACGAAGGGGAGATTTTGATTTCTTACGAGACTTGGGCTCACGTCAACGAAGAAATAGAGACCGAAGAGGTTGGGCCCATCCGGGTTAAGGGGGTAACTCAACCCGTCATTACGTATCGTGTCTTGGGTCGAAAGGGGGCGAAATCACGCCCCGAAGAGGTTACGTACAGGAAGCCGAACTTTCAGTTGTTTTTCGACCCAAACTCCATGACATCTGACGAGCGCGCCGAGAGCGCGGAAATATTGAAATCAGCGCTTGCATCAATCCGCGGCTACGATGCCTGAGATGTGAGTGGATTGGCTTAAAAGTTGCACCGATTATAACACTTCGAACCTCACGTACACAAAGCTTTTTGGGCCGCTGCAAGTTAGCATTGTGGAAACTTTCTAAAAAGAGACTTCCAATCAGCCATTTGGTAGTATGAGGACTCCCAAGTGATCGGCTTCAAATCGGTCAAGTTCTTAGTACGGATAAACTAAAATAGCTGATTGAACTCAGAGCCATCGTTCACCGCCGGGCAATAGGTTAAAGTCAACTGAGTGTCTGCATCGGGTTCGAAGCAGACGCACGACAAATTTGACTGAACGACCGCTAAGCGGACTTTGCAGCCATCCGCATTCTTAATTCAAAGGACCGCAGTCAGCCCAAAGCGGACCTTCGCAACCAAGCTTTGCAAATTCCGAAATGCCAACCGAACAGACCTTTGTCCGAGGCTACACCCGATACCAGTTTTCAACTTCTCGAGCGGCTGCTTCGACTGTAAAGGTAGTCTCTACCTCTGCGATTGCGTACTTTACTTCGTCTGAGCTAGCACTGAGTTCTAAGACGTTCGCATCCAGATCATGGGCTGATCCGGCATTTGAATAAATCGTATCGACCCCAATTCTAATGGCGTTTCGATGTTGCAGTAGGTGCTCAAAAAACCGCAAATAAATCATCTCCTCGTACGGAGAATGACTGTCCGCTTCAGAGATCAAACCCAATTCTGCGGCCTTGGTACACGTCAAACGCCAAGCCAGTTCCATTGTCGATGGAGGCGCATCTCTGGCCTCATCAGGGTGTTTTGGGTTCGCAAACGTAGACCTTCGGATGGCTTCGAGATTGGCGCGCAAACTCTTTGTAGGAACAGGATAGATGAAGGTGGTTGCCTCGGATGCTAAGGCTGGTTCAACCTGATCCGGCTGCGCCTGGATGAACTCGGAAAACCTGTTTCCGATGATAGGGACTTCACCGACAATCATGTCAGTGGGATCGGTAGTCTCTGTCAGCCATCGCGCTAGGGCTCTCCGGCCCCACAATCCGGCTGCCTTTCGGATCAACGGATGAGTTCCATCTGAAACATCTGGGTACTTTGCGAGTATGTCTTCGGTCTGAAACGCCGCGAGTCCTGTATCCCACCGCATGATATGTACGCGTCGTCCCAACGAGACCGAAATGGATATTTGCTGGCGCAACAGAAATGACTTTCCAGACGCTGGTAATCCAGTGAAGAAAACCATACGGCAACGACGTGCAGCGTCGGCGAGGTGTTTTCCAATCTCAGTGTCCGCAAAACTGTCGATAGAAATTGCGAATCTCCTAGTTCGGTGTCGGCAATAGGCCGGCGCGGCGAGCGTTCACCACCTCCAAGATTGTTGCCCAAGAAATCCGGCGATTTCACAGACGAATTGTCAACCTAAATTGCCCCAAAGTGAATTTTGCCTCTCAGTTATTCTCTTAACCACCTAATAACTCGCCGGTCTCAAAAATTGACCATTCCGCAGCACACGCTTCTTGACGAGCGTGCGTCCTTGACTCTTCACAGACTAGGAACGACAAGAGTGCATTGGTAAAAAATTACTCGCCGCCGCGATGCTGCCGGTTACGATAATCCAATGGCCTTCAGACTAATTGTAGCATGTGCCTCAGCATAGGAACGGGTTTCGCTGGGGTCTTCGCTATGAGCTCGTTCCTCGCAAGCATTCGCAACTGTCACTTGACATGCTCCAGTCATCTCGTGACCCATGAAAGAAGGCGCCGTATGAACAGCACATGGCTCATAAATTGCGTGCTTAATGACCGATAGATCAGGTCTCAGGTTCCGTTTCAATCAGTCGTTCATCGTGTTTACGCGCTGCATTCTTTGTTTGATCCCGACACTTTTGGTGTTGCTCACAGGAACGAAGCTTCCTGCTCAAGTCGCCAGCAATGCCGACGGATCTGTTTGTGACGAAAGTTTCGATAACAAGAACGGATCCTGTCAAAGAACGGACGTACCAGAAAACGCATATTTGACCGGCAGTGCCTTTGGTCCAGTTTGGGAATGCAACCATGGATTCCAGCGTGTTGGAGATCTTTGTGAGGAAATAGCAGTTCCCAATAACGGATATCTTGCATCGACCGGAGATCGATGGGAGTGCAATCGGCTGTTCCAGCGTGTCGGAGAAAAATGCGAAGAATTGATTGCGCCTCAAAACGGGTACGTCGAAACCCGGTTTGGCGCGCAGGAGATACACTGTGACTGGGGGTTTCGCAAGGAAGATCAGGATTGTGTTGCGATTAGTGTCCCAAGCAACGGTCGTCTGAGCGACAAAAGAAGCTCAGAAGGATGGGTATGTCTCAGAGGTTATAGGGCAGCGGATAGCGGCTGTGAGCCTGTGGCAGTTCCGCAGCATGCGTACCTTGCACCTGAAACCTATTCCGGATGGAAATGTGAACGTGGTTTTCGCGCAAACCGGGACAGGTGCGTTGCGATCCTTGTGCCTTCAAACGCTCATTTGAATCGAAGAGGTGATGGTTGGGAATGCAATCGGCCGTTCACACGACAGAACGATACGTGCACCGAAAATGTGCCGCGACAATAGGTTAATGGAAATCAATCTCGCCCGACATATCCGGAAGGACCAAGCCGTGAACCACAACTCGATAGACGAAAACTTGGGCAAAATGCTCAAAGCCGAAAAGGCTCATCGCAGGTCCTACATAGTTAAGATGTTTATCGCGTTAGCGGTTTTTGTTGTGGCGATAGTTGTAGTGGTGTTTCTCTGATGCGTAAAAATGCCCCTCAAGTAACCCTTCCGGCTTCAAAGACGTCAGCTCGCGGTCTGGACCAAAGAGCATTTCAGGACCGCAGTGTTCGTAAAACGCAGAACGCTGACGTATCTGGTGTGATTGAAGAAGAGTTCGGGAAGTACTTGATTAAGGCTGGTATTCTGAGCGGTAACAGCGTTGCGCGCGCCTTCCCCAAGCCACCAGCTAAAACGCAGGCAATGATTGCTGATGCAGTTGGTGAAACACCGGCATTGGCCATTGAAGCCTTGAAAGAAATTCTCGAAGAACGAGACAGGACGCGTAGCGGTCAACGCCGATTTGAGGGAAACTCCGGCACCCTTGTTCCCAGTAAAAGAGAATACGTCGAGGCATTGCGCCAGATCAGGCTCACCCCTGCGCAGGTTACAATACTCAAAGCACTTACAATCGCAGGCAAGGAAGGTCTGACCATTGGTCACTTGTCTCAGGCAGCCGGTTACAAATCGCGCGAGGCGTCCATCAAAGTTTTCAAGAAAGTCGGACTATTGATCGCAGAATATCTGGAACTCGAACTTCCCGAAGCTGGATCGGCACAGAATGATGGCGCCGCGCAGGTTTTGGCATTTTCTCACATCGAAAGTGAAGATGAGCCAGCAATCTGGATTATGCATCAGGAACTGCGCGACGCTGTTCGTTCGGTTCTATGACGTACATTCCAGACCCAGCTCTTGTAGCGAACTTTGAACCGGAACAAATGCACGAAAGGTTGCTCACGTAGCTTATGTTGGAGAAAAGACCATATCCGCTCGACCTGATCTATGTACCTGTGAAACGGGCGAAAACGCTTGATCAACAAAAAGTTCTGACGTTGGCCGAAGATATCCTGAAGAACGGCCAGAAGACCCCGATACAGATACGCTCGGACAACAAGAGGTTCGTGCTGATTGAAGGCCTTCACCGACTAGAGGCCATTCGCGCCCTGGGTGGTGATACGGTCGAAGCCTATCTGGTACGCGCCAGACTACACTAAATGCCTATTGGAATTGGCGTTCGACAAAGCCTCGGAAAATGTCAGCAGACGTTGACTTCTTTCATCCCAAAGATGCAATCGTGCACAATGAAAGCTCTCATATAGAGTAATACGCTGGCAGTTTTCCAACTCAGAATGGTCACGCAAAACTTCGTTTAGCCGATAGAACGGTATGCGGCTGGCGAGGTGGTGAACATGGTGCACACCAATGTTGCCAGAGAACCACCGCAAGATGCCAGGCAAGGCATAGTGAGAACTACCATAGAACGCGGCGTTCTGAAGGTTCCAGCCCTCTTCCCGGTCCCAGGTCGTGTGTTCGAACTGGTGTTGAATGTAGAAAAGCCAAATACCAATCGATGATGCGACAATCACGGTTGGCAGGAAAACACACGCCACCACCTCAAAGCCTCCGGCCCATAAAATCAGAGCCAAGAACCCTGCAATTGCGGCGTTTGTTCCCATCGCACTTGCCCAATACAGCCAGCCCGACCGCATGAAGCCAACAGGTAAGCGGTATTGAATAAAGAACGTATAGATCGGCGCAACACCGAACAGGAAGACGGGGTTCCGGGTCAGACGATACGCGGCACGCCCGAACCAATTCCGTTTCAGGTATTCCTCAATGGTCAATGTAGGGATGTCACCCATACCACGCCGATCAAGGTTACCGGTTGAGGCATGGTGAATCGCATGGCTTTGCCGCCAAACGTCATAAGGTGTAACGGTAAGAGCACCCAGAACCCGGCCAGTCCAATTGCATGCGCTGCGGCTTCTAAAGAAAGATCCATGACCACAATCATGCATGATGATGAAGATACGGACCAGAAATGCGGCATTCAGGATGGCCAGCAATATTGCGATCCAGACGCTAAATGACAACGCAAACCACGCTAGGGCCCATAGCGCGAATAAGGGGAAAACAGTGATCGCAAGTTCAAAAACACTGCGCTTCGCATCGGGCACACGGTATTGCGCGAGCACCCGCGTCCAGTCTTTAGGTTGCAACTTACTTGGTCTCCGACGGCCTATTGTCGCCCATTGTTCAAACGGGCACCCTTATGGGGTGCCCGCAAAAGGTCAGGCGAGTGCCAGATTGGCGGCGCTTTCGCGTCCGTCACGGCCAGCCTCGACGTCAAAAGTAACCTTTTGGCCGTCTTTCAATTCGCTAAGGCCGGAACGTTCAACCGCTGAGATATGCACGAACACGTCGCGCTTGCCATCTTCAGGCTCGATAAAGCCAAAACCTTTGGTTGAGTTGAACCATTTTACTGTGCCATTTGCCATGGTGGAAGTCTCCTAATACGTGCCGCCCGCATCATTGCGGCGACTCGGCGTGGTCGGTCTGAATCGAAAGACTGAACGCCGAATTGGGGAGACAGCAGGTCGAAAAAGAAAAACGTAAGCCTCGTGTATATGGACTTCGACTACGCACGATACAAGCCTTGATGCTTTGGCGGACAACAGAGAATTTGAGCCTGTCTGGCTTAGAACTAGGCAAGTCGAGGTGAAACCGTTGCTCTTCGATCCAAACTTGAAGGTGGCTTGGGTCAGCGGCACAGAAGACTAACGATCATTTTTGGGATATTAACCTGCTGCATACGAGACAGCGATAAGCGTCCGTTTTGGTGCCTTAGCGAGACTTTGCAAAGTCCGCTTTCTGCGCATAGCCGCCGTCGATTGATCGCGCAGCATCGGTCACTATGGGCTCGAAGCAGTCATCCGACAGCTTTAGTCAAAGGACTGTTTTGCGGATGCAAGCGGTCATTGGGGCCGCTTGCGGGATAGATAGAGG
>NZ_JBQFYA010000022.1:0-52166 GCF_056541245.1 Ruegeria sp. AI3 | reverse complement strand
CTGCGGTCAGCGTCGTCTTACCATGGTCAACGTGCCCAATCGTGCCGATGTTGACGTGCGGTTTTGTACGCTCAAACTTTTCCTTTGCCATGATGGCCTCCTTTTTCGGTAATGAAGGGAGCGTGATACCCACGCTCCCTCAAATCTTTGGTTATGCGTATTTCGCCTGGATCTCGTCCGAGATGTTCTGCGGAACCGGATCGTAGTGGTCGAACTGCATGGTGAACTGGGCACGGCCCGACGACATCGAACGCAGAGTGTTGATGTAGCCGAACATGTTCGCCAGCGGAACGAACGCGTCGATCGCGATCGCGTTGCCGCGCGGTTCCTGACCAGAAACCTGGCCACGACGCGAGGTCAGGTCGCCGATGATACCGCCAGTGTATTCTTCCGGGGTGATCACTTCGACCTTCATGATCGGTTCAAGCAGTTTCGCGCCTGCTTTACGCATGCCTTCACGCATACACATACGGGCTGCGATTTCGAATGCCAGAACGCTCGAGTCAACGTCGTGGAACTTACCGTCCAGCAGGGCAACCTTGAAGTCGATCACAGGGAAGCCAGCCAGAGGGCCGCTGTCCATGACGGACTGGATGCCTTTTTCAACACCCGGGATATATTCCTTCGGAACGGCACCACCAACGATACGGCTTTCGAACGAATACCCTTCGCCCGGCTCGGTCGGAGTGATCTCAAGCTTGACCTCACCGAACTGACCCGAACCACCCGACTGTTTCTTGTGGGTGTAGGTGTGCTCGACCGGCATCGAGATGGTTTCGCGATAGGCCACCTGCGGTGCACCGATGTTCGCTTCAACCTTGAACTCGCGCTTCAGACGGTCAACCAGGATGTCCAGGTGAAGTTCGCCCATGCCTTTCATGATGGTCTGACCCGATTCCAGGTCGGTTTCCACACGGAAGGACGGGTCTTCGGCGGCCAAACGGGCCAGACCCTGGGACATCTTCTCTTGGTCGCCCTTGGTTTTAGGCTCAACCGCGATCTCGATAACCGGATCAGGGAAGGTCATGGTTTCCAGAACCACCGGATCCTTCGCATCACACAGAGTGTCACCGGTGGTGGTATCTTTCAGACCCGCCAGCGCGATGATGTCGCCTGCAAACGCTTCTTCGATCTCTTCCCGGTTGTTCGAGTGCATCATCATCATACGACCGATGCGCTCTTTCTTACCTTTGGTCGAGTTCAGGATCGAGTCACCCTTGTTCATGGTGCCCGAGTAGATCCGAGTGAAGGTCAGCGAGCCAACAAAGGGGTCGTTCATGATTTTGAACGCCAGACCCGAGAAGGCCATTTCGTCGTCTGCACGACGGGCGATGTCACGAACTTCTTCTTCGTCGCCGGGTTTGAAGCCCATGTAATCAACAACGTCCAGCGGGCTGGGCAGATAGTCGATCACAGCGTTGAGCAGCGGCTGAACGCCTTTGTTCTTGAACGCCGAACCACCCAAAACCGGAACGAACGCGATGTCCAGGGTCCCTTTGCGCAGCAGGGCGCGCAGCGTCGGAACGTCGGGCTCATTGCCTTCCAGGTATTCCATCATCGCGTCGTCGTCCATTTCGACGGCCGCTTCGATCATCTTACCGCGCCATTCGTCAGCCATGTCTTTCAGGCTGTCGCGGATCGGAGCTTTGATCCAGCTTGCGCCCAGATCTTCACCCTGCCACAGCCATTCTTCCATGGTGACCAGGTCGATCAGACCTTCCAGTTCGGACTCGGCGCCGATCGGAATACCAACCGGAACAGCACGTGCGCCGGTACGGTCTTCGATCATGCGAACGCAGTTGAAGAAGTCTGCGCCGATCTTGTCCATCTTGTTGACGAAAACCATACGCGGAACCTTGTAGCGGTCAGCCTGACGCCACACGGTTTCGGTCTGGGGTTCAACACCGGCGTTTGCGTCCAGAACGCAGACGGCACCGTCGAGAACCGCCAGCGAACGCTCAACTTCGATGGTGAAGTCAACGTGGCCGGGGGTGTCGATGATGTTCAGGCGGTGCTTGGGGGTATCGGCGGTTTGACCGTCCTCGGTGCGCTCCCAGAAAGTGGTGGTCGCAGCCGAAGTGATGGTGATGCCGCGTTCCTGCTCCTGCTCCATCCAGTCCATGGTGGCTGCACCATCGTGCACCTCACCGATGTTGTGGGATTTACCAGTGTAATACAGGATACGCTCCGAGCAGGTGGTTTTACCTGCATCGATGTGCGCCATGATACCGAAGTTACGGTATAGTTCGAGCGGATATTCGCGTGCCATTTTTGATAAGCCTCTGAATTACCAACGGTAGTGGCTGAAGGCTTTGTTCGCCTCGGCCATCTTGTGGGTGTCTTCGCGCTTCTTCACGGCGGTACCGCGGGACTGTACAGCGTCCAGCAGTTCGCCGGCGAGGCGTTCTTCCATGGTGTTTTCGTTGCGGCCACGCGCAGCAGTGATCAGCCAGCGGATGGCCAGTGCTTCGCGGCGCTCGGGGCGCACTTCGACCGGAACCTGATAGGTTGCACCACCAACCCGGCGCGAGCGAACCTCGACCGACGGTTTGATGTTGTCGAGCGCTTCGTGGAACACCTCGACAGGTGCGCGCTTGATTTTGTTCTCAACGCGGTCAAACGCGTTGTAAACGATGCGCTCTGCGACCGACTTTTTGCCGTCGATCATCAGGTTGTTCATGAATTTTGTCAGAACCTTGTCGCCAAATTTGGCGTCAGGCAGGACTTCGCGTTTTTCGGCGGCGTGACGACGTGACATATCAGCCTCTCCTTCTTACTTGGGACGCTTCGCGCCGTATTTCGAACGACGTTGCTTACGATCTTTGACGCCCTGAGTATCCAGAACACCGCGCAGGATGTGGTAACGCACACCGGGAAGGTCTTTTACACGGCCGCCACGGATCAGAACAACCGAGTGTTCCTGCAGGTTGTGGCTTTCACCGGGGATGTACGAGATGACCTCGAACCCGTTGGTCAGGCGCACCTTGGCAACCTTACGCATAGCCGAGTTCGGCTTCTTCGGTGTGGTTGTATATACACGTGTGCAGACGCCGCGTTTCTGCGGGCACTGCTCCAGGTGCATGGACTTCGAGCGTTTTACTTTGGGCTGCCGCGGTTTGCGGATCAGCTGTTGAATAGTTGGCATTCCGGTTTCTTCCCCGTTTTGCAACACACATGACATGCACGCGCATTGCGTGCGGTTAAATTTGCTGCACTTATGCGTCCACAAGCGCAAAACCCGCGAGCGTTCCCATTCCGAGGTGAACGTCGCGGTTGGTTATCAGAGGACGCGAACTGCAAAATTGTCCGGGTCTTGACCAGTTCATTACTGAAATCGGTTTTGGGGCGGCCCCCGGTACCGAGATGACGCGCGTAATAGGGGGAGTCGGCCCAAGTGTCAACAGCACTTACCCCAGTGCGCAAAACTGGCCGGATTGCGCTGTGATATCAACGATTGCGCGCTCCGGCCAGCCTCTTCTGGCGTTGCGGGTGCAGGCATAGCCCGGCATAGTGAGCGCAGAACTCTTTGCGATGGATGACAGATGCAGGTTATCGGCCTTTGCCGCTTTTCCTTTCCAGCCCTTGGCAGCTTTCAGACCGAACATGAAAACCTGGATGATCGGCGTCGTCACCTCTACAGCCCTACCCGTCTGGAAGAGAGGTTCCGACTGTTTGAGTCCTCGACCCTGCCCTGTTTTCGCGAACACACCGACGAGGATTTCGAGCTGCTGGTGGTGATCGGAGACTGCCTGCCCAAAGATGCCTATGACCGGCTACACGACCTGACAGCAGATGTGAAACAGGTCCGGATCGTCGAGGAGTCGCCTCGGGCCGACAAATCGCATCGCCATATCATGAAGGATATTCTGAACGCAGCCCGCAAAGACCCGGCTCAGCCTTGCATCCAATTCCGCCACGACGATGACGACGCGGTATCCGTGGATTTCGTTGAACGTCTGCGCGAATCCGCCCGCGACAGCAAGGGCCTGATGGAGCGCAACACCATTGTCGGCATTGATTTCAACCAAGGCTTCTTCGCCCGGCTGAATGCCGATGGGATCACGGCGAAACCAACGCATAAACCGCTTTTGGGCGTGGGTCTTGGGATGCATATCGCAGGCGGCTGCAAACAGACGATCATCAGCTTTACCCATCATCGCATGGGCCGCTTCATGCCCATCGTCAGCTATGCCGATGCACCAATGTGGGTGCGTTCGCTCAACAGGTTCAACGACTCACGCGGGGCGCGCAACTATGACCGCGAACTCTCAGCACTAAGCCCCGAGCTTGAGGGAGAGTTCATCGCCCGTTTTGCCATTGATCAAAGCATCGTCCGGCAGGTTCACGGCGCGCCCTGAGTTGTTCTTTCGCGGAACAGGGTAAACAAACCGGCGGCTACAACCAGCCCGGCGCCGAACAAGGTCACCGCATCGGGCCATTCGCCAAACACGACCCAACCCAAGCCCAAGGCCCAGATCAGGCTAGAGTAGCGGAAGGGCGCAATGAAACCGACCTCGCCTTCTCGCATTACCATCACACTGCACAGATATCCGATCAGGACAAACACAGCCGCCGATGCCACCAAAACAGCATTGCCGCCGGACAGGTTGACCCAACCCTCAAACGTCGACACCAGACCTGCTGCGACCGAGATCGATAGCGAGGTGGCAAGGGTCACCACCAGTGATGGAACCTGCGGTGACATGCGCCGGGTGATCAAGTCTCGGATCGTCACCGAGACCACGGCCAGCAACGCATAGATCGCGTAGACGCTGAACCCGTCCGGGCCGGGCCGAACGATCAGCAGCATGCCCATGAACCCGACAACAATCGCCATGATGCGACGCCAGCCGATATGTTCCGAGAAGAACAGAACTGCCCCCAAGGTCACGGTCAGCGGCAACACCTGAAGAACCGCAGTCACATTCGCCAACGGCATGTTCTTGAGCGCAGTCAGAAAGAAAAACGTCGCAGATAGTTCGGCAACACAGCGAATTGAGACCAACCATTTGTCATGCCGCGAAAAATTCAGATGCAACGCCCCAAGATGGCGCGCCAACCCGTAAACAAGCAGAGTCGCCAAAGCCCCCCGGATCGCAACCAACTGAAACAAGGGCAATTCTCGCAGCGCGATTTTGACCAGCGTGTCATTCACTGTAAACGCGGCCATGCTGGCCATCATCAGCAGTGCGCCTTTAACATTTGGACTCATTCAAACAATACTCGGCCTTCAAACAATGGCGGTATTCACGCTTCAATCTCACGCAAAGTCAATTCGCGCGTCTCGATCCTAAAATTTTTTCACGAAGAGCAACTGTAACCGGTTGTTTTCCAGTCGCTTCAGTCCGTCATCTGGGCTGATGGCGTCGATTTAGAGATCGCGATCTCCTCATCCGTCATCTCTTCTTCCACCCCTTCAAACAACGGGGTCGAAAGATACCGTTCGCCGGTATCTGGGAGCATCACCAGCATCACCGATCCGTCCGGCGCGGCTTCAGCCAGTTTCATCGCCACCGCAAATGTGGACCCGCCCGATACGCCGGTGAAAATCCCCTCTTCCGCAGCCAGACGGCGCGACCAGGCAATACCGTCTACGCCGGGCACGGGGATCAACTCATCATAGAAGCCGTTATCTATGGCCTCCTGCAAGACCCAGGGAATGAAATCAGGCGTCCAGCCCTGGATCGGATGCGGCTCGAAGTTCGGATGGCTTTCTGTCGGCTGGTGCGTGTCGTTGCGGGTGTTCACATAGCCCGACGAGACAATCGCCGCATTCGCAGGTTCCGTCAGGATAATCTTCGTGTCCGGGCGTTCTTTCCTCAGAACCCGCGCCACGCCCGAGACGGTTCCGCCAGTGCCATAACCCGTCACCCAATAGTCGAGCTTCTGCCCGTCGAAATCCGCCAGAATCTCCCGCGCGGTGGTGTTTTCATGAATGTCGGCATTTGCCGCGGTTTCAAACTGACTGGCGAGGAACCAGCCATTCTGCTCGGCCAGCTCCTTGGCTTTGGTATACATGCCGAACCCTTTCTGGGCGCGCGGAGTCAGGACAACCTTGGCCCCCAGGAACCGCATCAGCTTGCGCCGCTCGACCGAAAAACTGTCGGCCATGGTCACAACCAGAGGATAGCCCTTGGCCGCACAGACCATCGCCAGCCCAATCCCGGTATTGCCCGAGGTCGCTTCGACAACCGTTTGACCCGGTTTCAGACGACCGTCCCGCTCGGCCGCTTCGATGATGTTCAGAGCCAGACGATCCTTGACGGAACTGGCCGGATTGAACGCTTCGAACTTCACGTAGACCGTCACGTTTGAGGGCGCGATCCTGTTGATGCGCACGCAGGGCGTGTCTCCGACAGTGTCCAAAATGCTGTCATACAGGCGCTTGCGCCCTTGCGTTTGCCGGGTTGTCATGGCGGCCCCTCCTCTGCTTTGCGCAACCATGCCACAAACAGATCCACATTGATAATTTTCTTTGTGAAAGCGCGCTGCGGGGGCGCAAACAAAAAGGCCCCGCGAAATCGCAGGGCCTTTTCTGTCTCTCAGATCCGAGGGTTACTCGCGGCTTTCCGGTGTTTCCACCAGAACGTCCAGCTCATCCCCTACCATGTCGTCATCAAAGCTGGGCGCCGCCAGAGCAGCAGCGGCTTCGGCCTCTTCCCGACGGGCTTCGATGACCACATTGTCACGCGACTGGGCGATGTGGCGGACGGCCTGAGTGGCCCCACCGGTACCGGCGGGGATCAGACGACCAACGATGACGTTCTCTTTCAGGCCAACCAGCTTGTCTTTCTTGCCCTGAACCGACGCTTCGGTAAGGACGCGGGTGGTTTCCTGGAACGACGCCGCAGAGATGAACGAACGCGTTTGCAGCGAGGCTTTGGTGATCCCCAGAAGGATTGGCTCGCCTTGTGCCGGACGACCACCGCGGGCAATGGTCTTCTCGTTGGCCGCGTCGAACTCTTGCTTGTCGACATGCTCGCCTTTCAGCAGGGTGGTGTCGCCTGAATCCAGGATCTCCCACTTCTGCAGCATCTGGCGCACGATGACCTCGATGTGCTTGTCGTTGATCTTCACGCCCTGCAGACGATAGACGTCCTGCACCTCGTCGATCATGTAATCCGCCAGCGCTTCGACACCCATGATGGACAGGATGTCGTGCGGAGCCGGGTTACCGTCCATCAGGTATTCACCCTTCTGGATGAAGTCCCCTTCGGCGACCGGGATGTGCTTGCCCTTGGGCACCATGTACTCGATGGTCTCCATGGACTCGTCAGCCGGTTCGATGCTGATGCGGCGCTTGTTCTTGTAGTCGCGACCAAAGCGCACGTAACCATCGGCTTCTGCGATGATCGCGTGATCTTTCGGACGACGCGCTTCGAACAGTTCGGCCACACGCGGCAGACCACCGGTGATGTCCTTGGTCTTGGCACCTTCGCGCGGGATACGCGCAACAACGTCACCAGCTTCGACCTTCTGACCGTCTTCGACCGACAGGATCGCATCCACCGACATCGGGTAGTGAACCGGGTTGCCCGCATCGTTGCGGACCGGCTCGCCATCTTCGCCAACCAGAATGATCTCGGGCTTGAGGTCGCTGCCCTTGGGGGCCGCGCGCCAGTCGATCACGATCTTCTGGGTCATACCGGTTGCTTCGTCGGTCTCGTCGCGGACAGCAAGGCCCGAAACCAGGTCGACATATTTCGCAGTACCGGCTTTTTCGGCGATGATCGGCAGGGTGTAGGGGTCCCATTCGAACAGCTTGTCGCCACGGGCCACTTTGGTGCCGTCCTTGACGAACAGCTTGGAGCCGTAGCCCAGTTTGAAGCTGGCCCGCTCTTCGCCGTGTTCGTCGTTGATCACCAGCTTCATGTTCCGGCCCATGACCAGACTTTCACCTGCGGCATTGACCAGGATCTGCGGGTTCTCAAACGCAACAACGCCTTCCTGGTTGGCTTCCTGGAACGACTGCTGACCACCCTGCGCAACACCACCGATGTGGAAGGTCCGCATGGTCAGCTGTGTACCGGGTTCACCGATCGACTGCGCGGCGATGATGCCGACAGCTTCACCTGTGTTCACCATAGTACCGCGGGCAAGGTCACGGCCGTAGCAGGTTGCGCAGACGCCTTCCTCGGACTCACAGGTCAGAGGCGAGCGGATGCGCATCGAGGCAACGCCGGCCTCATCAATGGTGTCAGCCATACGTTCGTCGATCAACTGACCTGCGGCCACGATCACCTCATCGGTGCCCGGACGCAGAACATCGTCAGCCGCCACACGACCCAGCACACGTTCGGCCAGCGAGGCGACAACCTCACCGTCATTCACGGCAGCTTCGGCAGTGATCGCACGCTCGGTGCCACAGTCGATCTCACGAACGATACAGTCTTGCGCCACGTCCACCAGACGACGGGTCAGGTAACCTGAGTTCGCCGTCTTCAGAGCGGTATCCGAAAGACCCTTACGGGCACCGTGGGTCGAGTTGAAGTACTCAAGAACGGTCAGACCTTCTTTAAAGTTCGAGATGATCGGCGTCTCGATGATGTCACCGTTCGGCTTGGCCATCAGGCCGCGCATACCGCCCAGCTGTTTCATCTGAGTGACCGAGCCACGCGCACCGGAGTGGGCCATCATGTAGACCGAGTTCGGTTCCTGCTCGGAGCCATCCTCAGCCCGATCCGACGACGAGATCGTCGACATCATGGCCTCGGTGACGCGGTCGTTACACTTCGACCAGGCATCAACAACTTTGTTGTACTTTTCGCCCTGAGTGATCAGGCCGTCCATGTACTGCTGTTCAAAGTCCTTCACCTGACCGCGGGTGTCATCAACGATGCCCCACTTGTCGTCTGGAATGACCATGTCGTCCTTACCGAACGAGATGCCCGCTTTGAACGCTTCTTTGAAGCCCATCGACATGATCTGGTCACAGAAGATGACCGACTCTTTCTGACCGCAATACCGGTAGACGGTGTCGATCACCTGCTGCACTTCTTTCTTCCGCAGCAGGCGGTTGACCAGATCGAACGGCGCTTTGTTGTTCATCGGCAGCAGAGCACCTAGGCGTAGACGGCCCGGAGTGGTCTCATAGCGCTTCTGAACTTCGTTGCCTTCGTCGTCGATCTGCGTGATCCGCGCGGTGATTTTCGAGTGCAGATGCACTTCGCCGGAATCCAGCGCGTGCTGAACTTCGTCGATCGACCCGAACACCTTACCTTCGCCCGGCATGCCTTCGCGTTCCAGGGTCACATAATAGAGACCCAGGATCATATCCTGCGACGGAACGATGATCGGCGCGCCGTTTGCAGGCGAAAGAACGTTGTTCGTCGACATCATCAGAACACGGGCTTCCAACTGCGCCTCAAGGCTCAGCGGGACGTGAACGGCCATCTGGTCACCGTCGAAGTCGGCGTTAAAGGCCGAACAGACCAGCGGGTGCAGCTGGATGGCTTTACCTTCGATCAGGACCGGCTCGAACGCCTGAATGCCAAGACGGTGCAGCGTCGGCGCACGGTTCAGCATGACAGGGTGTTCGCGGATCACCTCGTCGAGGATATCCCAAACTTCGGGACGCTCTTTTTCGACTAGTTTCTTCGCCTGTTTCACGGTCGAAGACAGACCCTTGGCTTCAAGGCGCGAGTAGATGAACGGCTTGAACAGCTCCAGCGCCATCTTCTTGGGCAGACCACACTGGTGCAGCTTGAGTTCCGGACCGGTCACAATGACCGAACGGCCCGAGAAGTCGACCCGCTTACCCAGAAGGTTCTGACGGAAGCGACCTTGCTTACCTTTCAGCATGTCCGACAGCGATTTCAGCGGACGCTTGTTGGCGCCGGTGATCACGCGGCCACGACGGCCGTTGTCGAACAGAGCATCCACGGATTCCTGCAGCATCCGCTTTTCGTTGCGGACGATGATGTCAGGCGCGCGCAGTTCGATCAGACGCTTCAGACGGTTGTTCCGGTTGATGACGCGGCGATACAGATCGTTCAGATCCGAAGTCGCAAAACGGCCACCATCCAGCGGAACCAGCGGACGCAGTTCCGGCGGGATAACCGGGATCACGGTCATCACCATCCACTCGGGACGGTTGCCCGACTCGAGGAAGGATTCAACAACCTTCAGACGCTTGATGATTTTCTTGGGCTTCAGCTCGCCGGTCGCTTCGGCCAGATCAGCGCGCAACTGCTCGGCTTCGGCTTCCAGATCGATCTGGGCCAGCATCTCACGGATGGCTTCGGCACCGATATTGGCGGTGAACGCGTCCATGCCATAGGCATCCTGCGCGTCCATGTACTCTTCTTCGGTCAGCATCTGGCCGTAGGTCAGGTCGGTCAGACCGGGCTCGATAACGACATAGTTTTCAAAGTACAGAACGCGTTCCAGATCGCGCAGCGTCATGTCCAGCATCAGACCGATGCGGGACGGCAGCGATTTCAGGAACCAGATATGCGCAACAGGCGCGGCCAGTTCGATATGGCCCATACGCTCACGGCGGACTTTCTGCAGGGTGACTTCCACACCGCATTTCTCGCAGACAACGCCGCGATACTTCATCCGCTTATATTTGCCGCACAGACATTCGTAATCTTTGATCGGGCCAAAGATACGCGCGCAGAACAGACCGTCACGCTCGGGCTTGAACGTCCGGTAGTTGATGGTTTCGGGTTTCTTGATCTCGCCATAGGACCAAGACAGGATCCGCTCGGGCGACGCCAGCGAGACCTTGATCTCGTCAAAGACCTTAGGGGGCGTCAGCGGGTTGAACGGGTTGTTGGTGATTTCCTGGTTCATTTGTTACCTCAAATCTTGCGGAAGGGGGGACGGGAGAAAGGGCAGCGCCCTTACTCCTCAACCTCCGCATCCAGGAGTTCCATATTCAGGCCGAGGCCACGGACTTCTTTCACCAGAACGTTGAACGATTCCGGTACGCCCGCTTCAAAGTTATCCTCGCCCTTGACGATCGACTCATAGACCTTGGTCCGGCCGGCGACGTCATCCGATTTCACGGTGAGCATCTCTTGCAGGGTGTAGGCGGCGCCGTAAGCTTCCAGAGCCCAGACTTCCATCTCACCAAAGCGCTGACCACCGAACTGCGCCTTACCACCCAGCGGCTGCTGGGTAACCAGACTGTACGGCCCGGTCGAACGCGCGTGGATCTTGTCATCCACCAGGTGGTGCAGTTTCAGCAGGTACTTGATGCCCACGGTCACCGGACGTGCAAATTGCTCACCGGTACGACCGTCGAACAGAACCGACTGCCCGCTTTCCGAGAAGCCCGCACGCACCAGCGCGTCGTTGACGTCAGCCTCTTTGGCGCCGTCGAAGACCGGGGTTGCGATCGGAACACCACGGGTCACATTCCCCGCAGCCTCGATCAGACCATCCTCGTCCAGACCGGTGATGCCTTCTTCGTAGACATTCTCACCATAGGCCAGCTTCATCGCTTCGCGCACCGGGGTCAGATCGCCGGAACGGCGGTATTCACCCAGAGCGTCATCGATGTTCAGACCCAGGCCGCGCGCGGCCCAACCCATGTGGGTTTCGAGGATCTGACCAACGTTCATACGCGAAGGCACACCCAGGGGGTTCAGACAGAAGTCAACCGGAGTACCATCGGCCAGGAACGGCATGTCTTCCATCGGAACAACCTTGGAGATCACACCTTTGTTCCCGTGACGACCGGCCATCTTATCGCCCGGCTGCAGCTTACGCTTCACGGCGATGAAGACTTTAACCATCTTCATCACACCCGGCGGCAGGTCGTCGCCACGACGGACCTTCTCGACCTTGTCCTCGAAACGAGCGTCCAGTGCACGCTTTTGCACTTCGTACTGCTCGTTCAGAGCCTCAACGATCTGTGCGTCCTGCTCGCCTTCCAGCGCCAGCTGCCACCACTGACCACGGGTCAGGGTTTCCAGCAGCTCCTCGGTGATCACCGACCCTGCCTTGACGCCTTTCGGGCCTTTGACAGCGGTTTTACCAAGGATCAGGCCTTGCAGGCGCGCATAGATGTTGCGGTCCAGGATCGCCAGCTCGTCGTCCCGGTCACGGGCCAGACGTTCGACTTCCTCACGCTCGATCTGCAGCGCACGCTCGTCTTTCTCGACGCCGTGACGGTTGAAGACGCGAACCTCAACGACCGTACCGTAGTCGCCCGGCTTCACGCGCAGCGAAGTGTCACGCACGTCGGATGCTTTTTCACCAAAGATGGCGCGCAGCAGCTTTTCTTCCGGGGTCATCGGGCTTTCGCCCTTCGGAGTGATCTTGCCGACCAGAATATCGCCCGGCTCAACATCCGCACCGATGTAAACAATGCCCGCCTCGTCGAGGTTGCGCAGCGCTTCTTCACCGACGTTCGGGATGTCGCGGGTGATCTCTTCCGGACCCAGCTTGGTATCACGGGCGGCGACTTCGAATTCCTCGATATGGACCGAGGTAAAGACGTCATCACGCGCGATACGTTCCGAGATCAGGATCGAGTCTTCGTAGTTGTAGCCGTTCCACGGCATGAACGCGACGACCACGTTCTTACCAAGCGCCAGTTCACCCATATCGGTCGACGGACCATCGGCAATGACCTCGCCCTTCTGGACGGTGTCACCCACCTTGATCAGCGGACGCTGGTTGATGCAGGTGTTCTGGTTCGAACGCTGGAACTTGCGCAGACGATAGATGTCAACGCCAGCGTCGCCCAGTTCCAGATCTTCGGTGGCGCGGATAACGATACGCTGGGCATCGACCTGGTCGATGATACCGGCGCGTTTCGCCTGAATCGCAGCACCCGAGTCGATCGCAACCTTTTCCTCGATCCCGGTTCCGACCAGCGGCGCTTCGGCGCGCAGCAGCGGAACCGCCTGACGTTGCATGTTCGAGCCCATCAGAGCGCGGTTGGCGTCGTCATTTTCAAGGAACGGGATCAACGATGCAGCAACCGATACCAGCTGTTTCGGCGACACGTCGATCAGGTCAACATTCTCACGCGGAGCCAGAGTGTAGTCACCGGCCTGACGGGTCGAAACCAGATCGTTGATGAACTTGCCATCAGCATCCAGCGTCGCGTTCGCCTGCGCCACGGTGTGACGCATTTCCTCGGTCGCGGACATGTAGTGAACCTCATCGGTCACCTCGGCGTCTTTGACGACGCGGTACGGTGTTTCGATGAAGCCATACTTGTTCACGCGGGCAAAGGTCGCCAGCGAGTTGATCAGACCGATGTTCGGACCTTCGGGCGTTTCAATCGGGCACATCCGGCCATAGTGGGTCGGGTGTACGTCGCGCACCTCAAAGCCTGCACGCTCACGTGTCAGACCACCGGGGCCAAGCGCCGAGAGGCGGCGTTTGTGGGTGACTTCCGACAGCGGGTTGGTCTGGTCCATGAACTGCGACAGCTGCGACGAGCCGAAGAATTCGCGAACAGCAGCCGCAGCGGGTTTCGCGTTGATCAAGTCCTGAGGCATGACGGTGTCGATTTCGACCGACGACATACGCTCTTTGATCGCGCGCTCCATGCGCAGCAGGCCAACGCGGTACTGGTTTTCCATCAGTTCGCCGACCGAACGCACACGACGGTTTCCGAGGTGGTCGATATCGTCGATGTCACCTTTACCGTCACGCAGTTCCACCAGTGCCTTGATGCAGGCCACGATGTCTTCGCGGCGCAGGGTGCGCAGAGTGTCGGGCGCATCCAGAGCCAGACGCATGTTCATCTTCACGCGACCAACGGCGGACAGGTCATAACGCTCGCTGTCGAAGAACAGTGTGTCGAACAGAGCCGACGCAGCTTCGACGGTGGGCGGCTCACCCGGGCGCATGACGCGGTAGATGTCCATGAGCGCGCTTTCGCGGTTCATGTTCTTGTCCTGCGCCATGGTGTTGCGCATGTACGGACCAACATTGACGTTGTCGATGTCCAGAACCGGAATGTCGGTGATGCCCGCGTCGATCAACTCTTTCGCGGTGCCGCCGATCAGATCGCCGTCCTTGTCATATTCCAGCGTCAGCTCGTCACCGGCCTCGACATAGATCGCACCGGTTTCTTCGTTGATGATGTCCTTGGCGACGTATTTGCCAACGATGTGATCGAACGGAACCAGCAGGTCGGTGACGGTGCCTTCGTCGATCAGCTTCTTGACCGCGCGCGGAGTGACTTTCTTGCCCGCTTCGGCAATCACTTCACCAGATTTGGCGTCAACCAGATCATAGGTCGGACGGGTGCCGCGTACACGCTCGGGGAAGAACGGTGTGACCCAGCCCTTCTTCTTATCCAGCTTGTAGGACACGGTGTTGTAATACGCGTCCATGATCGCTTCCTGATCCAGACCCAATGCATACAGCAGGGTCGTCACAGGCAGTTTGCGGCGACGGTCGATACGGGCGAAGACGATGTCTTTAGCGTCGAACTCAAAGTCCAGCCAGCTGCCGCGATACGGGATGATGCGGCAGGCAAACAGCAGTTTGCCCGAGGAATGGGTTTTGCCCTTGTCGTGGTCAAAGAACACACCGGGCGAGCGGTGCATCTGGGACACGATCACACGCTCGGTGCCGTTCACGATGAACGTTCCGTTCGGTGTCATCAGGGGCATGTCGCCCATGAACACGTCCTGTTCCTTGATGTCTTTGACCGATTTCGCGCCGGTGTCCTCATCGACATCAAACACGATCAGACGCAGAGTGACCTTCAACGGCGCGCTGTAGGTCATGTCGCGCTGCATGCACTCTTCGACGTCGTATTTCGGTTTTTCCAGATCGTATTTCACGAACTCCAGAACGGAGGTTTCGTTGAAATCCTTGATCGGGAAAACCGACTGGAACACACCGTTGATGCCTTCGCCGTCCGTGGGCTGTTCTGCATCGCCGGAGCGCAGGAAAAGATCATAAGAAGATTTCTGTACCTCAATGAGGTTCGGCATCTCCAGCACTTCGCGGATTTTGCCGTAATATTTACGAAGACGTTTCTGGCCAAGGAACGTTTGAGCCATGTCAGATGTCACCTTTCGATGTTCTCAGCGGGCAAAGACACCGTCGGGCCCCGGCATCTTGCACATTCGAGACGACACGCCCGGATCAATTCGTGGCCACCGTCCCGAAGGCGGCCTCCCGATCCGAAAACCGTGTCTTAGAAAACGCCCCACGAATTGAGGCCCTTTCTAAGACAGGTTCGGCTGGACCCGGATTTCTCCGGACCCAGCCAAATTTTTCGGCGCATCAGCGATGCGCCAGAGACTAAGCTTAGGCCAGTTCGACTTCGGCGCCAGCTGCTTCCAGCTTGGCTTTGACGTCTTCTGCTTCTGCTTTGTCCACGCCTTCTTTGATCTTGCCGCCGGCTTCGACCAGTTCCTTGGCTTCTTTCAGGCCCAGGCCGGTGATGCCGCGAACTTCTTTGATGACGTTGATTTTCGATGCGCCGGCGTTCTTCAGAACGACGTCGAATTCGGTTTTTTCTTCCTCAGCTGCACCGCCGGCGTCGCCACCAGCAGCCATGACAACTGCGCCGCCTGCTGCGGGCTCGATGCCGTATTCGTCTTTGAGGATGGTTTTCAGTTCTTGTGCTTCCAGCAGGGTCAGACCCACGATGCTTTCTGCGAGTGCTTTCAGATCAGCCATTTTATCAGCTCTTTCCGTTTACAGTGTGTGTTCCAACGTCAGGGGGTATCCCCTACGCAGATCATTCAGTGCCAACCGCTTACGCAGCTTCCGCCTTCTCTTCGATGGTGGAAAGGATGCTTGCGATGTTGCTTGCAGGTGCGCCAATTGCACCGGCGATGTTCGAAGCAGGCGCGCCAAGCATACCAGCGATCGTAGCAATAAGCTCTTCACGCGACGGCATTTTCGACACGGCTGTAACACCAGCCCGGTCCAGAGCGTTCTCGCCCATTGCACCGCCAAGGATTTCGAACTTTTGGTTCTCTTTGGCGAAGTCCTCGGCCACCTTGGCTGCTGCCACGGGGTCCTCGGAATAGGTCAGAACGGTCATCCCTGTCAGCAGGTCGGCCATGCTTTCACACGGCTTACCCTCAAGGGCGATTTTGGCGAGCCTGTTCTTGGCAACACGCACGGAGCCGCCCGCGTCACGAGCACGTGCGCGAAGGTCCTGCATCTCGGCAACTGTCAGACCGGCGTAGTGAGCAACCACTACGACGCCAGAGCTTTCGAAGATTTGGCCGAGTTCCTCGACCACTTTCTCTTTCTGGGCTCTATCCACAGTTCTCTCCAAGTTTGGGGCGATCACTCACCCCGGCTCATATTTGCCGAGGGGTTAACCCCGGCGTTCAGGTCCGTTGTTACGGGATTGGCCAAAATGCGCCCGAGGGTGGGACCCTCAGAATTCTTTGGTCTTACCCGTCTCAGGCAGGGAATTAAGGCGCCATATGGCACCACCCACCGTCTTGGACGAAACGAAATAAAGCGCACGACGAATCGCACGCTTTACTTCGCAGCCTTACTTAGGGCAGATGGCGGGGGTTTCCAAGGGGTAAATTGCCCCTATTTGCACTTGCGGCATCAAGGCGGAATACGCCCTTTGTATGCGGGACGATCTGCCCAGGGGTCAATAGACGCCAGCAATATCATTGACAGTGGGTTTCAGCTACGGTCACCTCCGGTATGAATGCCCGAAAACACTCCGGACTTGAGGCAAAATGACAGCGGTTACTCTGGAAGAATTCGACAAGGCCAGCGCCTGCGCCAATGAGTTGGCGCAGTCCTGTTTCGACACGCCCATCACTCAGATCCGCTTTAACTGCCGCTCCCATGCCTTTCCCAATACCCGTCTGGTTTGGAAGGTCGAAACATCGAACCGTTCCTACGCGTTAAAGCTTGATACCTTGTCGCCTGAAACGGGACGCCTGCGTAAAGAGTTCGACCTGCTGGTGCAACTGACCGAACACTTCAAGACGTCCAAAAACAACCGGGTCGTCCGCCCCGTCTACATGTCGCCAGGAGGCGCGTTCATGGTGACCGAGTTTGTAGAACGCCCAACCGCGACGGATATCATCTACAACAGCGACGATGACGCCCAGGTGGCCCAAGTCTATCGACGGGCGGGGTCGTGGCTGCATGACCTGCACGGGGTTCAAAACGCCACGGACTACGCGTTTCGGCCGCGTTGGATGATCGACAGCATACGCGAGCAGTCCACCCAAGTGCCCTCGCACGTCTCGGACATCAGCCAGCCTATGGTCGAGGAATTTCTGGCCGAAGTCCCATCCTTGAAAAACCGCCCTGACCTGCGTGTGTTTTCCCATGGGGATTTTCACGGCCTGAACCTGATCATGGGCCAAGGCACCGCCATCGGGCTGGATTTCACCGAGGCCCGCGACAAGCTGGCCGTCTATGATATCGTCGACTTTTTGAAGGCGGATATCTTCCGGGACGGGGCCAATAGGGACATCGATCGAAGCGGCGTTCTGACCCGCAACAAAGAGATGTTCTTCCGCCAGTATCGCCACCCGATCGACACTCAGATCCTCGATTGCTGCCTGCGGGGCCGATTACTGAAGGACTGGCTGCGCCTCTGGCAACCCGACATCACCTGCAGCGAGTTCGAACTGCGCAAACGCGACCGACTGCAATTGCGCCTGCAACAGGCCTTTCGCTAAGGCAGCAAAAAACCCGAGCAGCTTGCGCTACTCGGGTTTCAAGGATTTCTACGTCTGCGTTAAGGCTTATTCGCCTGCAGCAGCCGCCACGTCCAGCGTCACACCCGGGCCCATGGTCGAGCTCAGCGCGATCTTCTTCATGTAAGTACCTTTCGCGCCCGACGGCTTGGCTTTCGCAACAGCCGAGATAAAGGCACGGACGTTTTCGGCCAGCTTGGCTTCGTCGAAGGACGCTTTGCCAACACCTGCGTGCACAACGCCACCTTTTTCAGCTTTGAACTGAACTTCACCACCTTTGGCTGCTTCCACGGCCGCTTTCACGTCCATGGTCACGGTGCCAACTTTGGGGTTCGGCATCAGGTTGCGCGGGCCCAGAACTTTACCTAGACGACCAACGATCGGCATCATGTCAGGGGTCGCGATGCAGCGATCGAATTCGATGGTGCCGCCCTGAATAGTTTCCATCAAGTCTTCTGCGCCAACGATGTCTGCGCCAGCTTCTTTCGCTTCGTCTGCCTTGGGGCCACGCGCGAATACAGCAACGCGCATCGCCTTACCGGTGCCGTTCGGCAGGCCAACGACGCCACGAACCATCTGGTCTGCGTGACGGGTGTCAACGCCCAGGTTCATCGCGATTTCGATGGTCTCGTCAAACTTCGAGGTGGCGTTGCCTTTTACCAGGGCAACTGCTTCTTCAACCGACAGGTTTTCCTTGCCGGCGACAGCTTCGCGCGCAGCGCGGGTACGTTTACCGAGTTTTGCCATCTTACTTCACCTCGATGCCCATAGAGCGGGCCGAGCCCAGGATGATCTGCATTGCGCCTTCGACGTCGTTGGCGTTCAGATCTTTCATTTTGGCTTCGGCGATTTCGCGAACCTGCTTGGTGGTTACGGTGGCCACAGTCTCACGACCGGGGTTCTCCGCGCCACGAGGGCGGTTACGCTTGCCAACCGGCTTCAGACCAGCTGCTTTTTTCAGGTAATAAGACGCGGGCGGCGTCTTGATGTCCATTGTGAAGGACTTGTCCTGATAGTAGGTGATCACGGTCGGGCAAGGAGCGCCTTGCTCCATGTCTGCGGTCTTGGCGTTGAACGCCTTGCAGAATTCCATGATGTTGATGCCGCGCTGACCCAGCGCCGGACCAACTGGAGGCGACGGGTTCGCCTGACCTGCAGGAACCTGCAGTTTCATTGTACCAGCAAGCTTCTTAGCCATTTGGTTTTCCTTTCAACGTAGGCAGGACGCGTCCCACCCGGTTTATGTTGCGTGGTCCGATCCGGGATCGCGATCCCTGAAACCTCCCACGAGAGAATCTCGCCCGAAGACGATAGAGGCGGCGTGTAAAGGGGAATGAGTGGGTTGGCAAGGGCATTGCGAATATCCACTCACGTACATCTAAACCGAACTCACAGTAGGGAATTCCAGCATCGCGCCAAATCTACTTCTGATTGAAGATTGCGGATAATCAATCAAACCATTTGCAAAAGGCAGCTTTTGTTCCCTCTGAATTCACCCACCGTCTTTTCGATTGCTCTAGCAGGCATCGCGTTGATTTCCGCGATAGCGTTTCGATTTGATTGGCGAGTTCGCGCTCCGCTCATGCTCGCTTCAATTGCCCTTCCCACGGGCTTCTTGGTGTACCACCCGATAGCGGGTCAATATGCTGGGCTAGGGTACCTCATTGTCATCCTGTCTTGCCTTGCCATGTTTGCACTTGGTGCCGGCTGGGGCAGTGTCATGAGACTTTCGCGAGTTTCTCCGATCATATCCGTTTCAGCTCCGGTCATTGCAGCCTGCGCATATACGGGTCACGCCCTTTGGCTTCAGCACGTGCCAAAGGATTGCCTTAACGAAGACCTGCATGTTCGCATTGCTGGTGAAGTTGTAGTTCTACCACTGGAACTAAAACCCCGCCTCAAAATTGGGAATTCCGCAACCCATTTCGGAAGGATGGACCATAAATCTGGTTTTTCGAAAATATGCAGACTTAGCCAAAACGGCGCACGAGCTATTGATATGGACGTGGTGTGGATAAACCCCGCATCCAATCATGCGGCTCTGACTTCTCTCTGTGAGGGCATTGATGAGCCTGAGTGGTGCGGTCGCTATTCCTCGTATCCGTACCGCCACGTGGGAAAGGTGCTGTTTGCGACTGAGGATGAACTTGGCTTTCCCAAACCGTATTGGAAAGAAGGAGGGTCGTTGAAGAAAGAACGCCAAGGCGATCTGAACAAAGGCTCAATTTGTCTATTGTCAGACGTAGGGACAAAAACTCAATGCTGGGCTTGGCAGCCGTTTGGTGAAGGGTCGCGATTGACGGTCAGCACAAACAATCTTGACCCAATTTTTGTTGACATGCCCGTTGATGAAGCTCGCAATATGGCTCTTCAAGCCCTCAACACAACTCTCTCCATAGTCCAGCCGTAGGCTACCCGTGTGACTTGCGACACAGCAACCAAACCCAAGTAGTCCGAGGAAATGAAAACGCCCCAGTGTCTGTGGCACCGCGGCGTCTGGAATTCTCCGAGAAGGTAATCAGCCCTGCTTGGTAACCTGCGTAAAGTCCAACTCGACCGGCGTTTCCCGACCAAAGATCGAAACCGAGACCTTCAGCTTCTGGTTCTCGTCGTCCACGCCCTCGACCATGCCGTCGAAATCTTCGAACGGGCCGTCGTTGACCTTGACCTTCTCGCCGACCTCGAAGCTGATCATCAGCTTAGGCGCTTCTTCACCTTCCTGAACGCGGTTCAGGATCTGGTTCACTTCTGCGTCGCGCATCGGCATCGGGCGGCCTTGGGGACCAAGGAAACCGGTGACGCGGTTGATCGAGTTGATCAGGTGATAGCCCTGATCCGACATTTCCATATGCACCAGAACGTAACCGGGCATAAAGCGGCGTTCGGTGGTGACTTTCTTGCCGCGACGGACTTCGATCACCTCTTCGGTGGGGACCAGTACTTCGTCGATATCGTCCTCAAGGCCCTGTTCAGCCACCGACGTGCGGATCTGCTCTGCGATCTTCTTTTCAAAATTCGAAAGAACGCTGACCGAGTACCACCGTTTCGCCATGAACCTGTCGTCCTTGTTTGCCTTGGGCCAAGCCTCGCATTGCGGGTTCGCCCTGTATTGAAATCCTGTCGCGGCATGCCCGCGTGTTCCGGAATAAAAAGCGGCGCGCAGCCCGAATCGCCACACGCCCATTCCGAATAGTTCCGTGTGAACTACTCTGAGATTCCGCGCTGTGCAAGGGGGGCTGCGGTGTTTCCGCGCCTGAGTGCTGTTAGCTGAACGCGCCCAGGATCAGTTGCAAGCCGCCACGAATGCCCAGATCGACCAAAGCAAAGAATACAGCGGTCAGAGCAGCCATGATGAACACCATGACCGTGGTCAACAGCACCTCGCGCCGGGTCGGCCAGACGACCTTGGAAACTTCGGCTCGAACTTGCTGAATAAACTGGATCGGGTTGGTGGTGGCCATTTGGCGGGTTCTCTCTGCTTGCGGATAGGCCGGACATAGCCGGGCATTGCGGCAATTTCAAGGGCGGTTGGGATCAACTGTGATTTTGCATCCTCAGCCAGCTACTGCTTGGGCTTGTCATCCCATTCATCGCTGAGGATACGACGCGCATCGCCCTCGGGGTCCTCGTATTGGTTCGAGCGGACCGTGTAGACAAAAGCAACCAGGCCAATTCCGCCCAGAAACAGGGAAATCGGGATCAGATAGGCGAGCACTTCCATAACAGTTACCTCAGCCGCAGGGCATTCAAAGATACGGTAATCGACGAGGTCGACATCGCCAACGCCGCGATCAAAGGCGTGGCAAGCCCAATAACCGCCAGCGGCACCGCAATCACGTTGTAGACGGTCGCAATGCGGAAGTTCTCGCGAATCCGTTTTGTGGCTTTGACGGCAGTGTCACAGGCATCGGCGATGGGGGACAGGTCCGTCCCCAACAGAACGATATCGGACGCAACGCGCGCCGCATCCAGGGCGGAGGCCGGTGAGATAGACACATGCGCCGCCGCAAGGGCTGCCGTATCATTCAGACCATCGCCCACCATAAGGACCTTGTGGCCCCGTTCGCTGAGCTCCTGAATGCGCTGCGCTTTGTCCTGAGGCAGCGCTTCGGCAATCCAGTTCTCGATCCCCAGCTTCTCGGCCAGAGCTTTCACGGCACCCGTCGAATCGCCTGAAATCAGGATCACCTGCTTTCCGGCCTTGGCGAAGTCCGAGACGGCCTCGGCCGCGCCTGGTCGCAGGGCATCGGTGAATCGGAAGGCCACCGGCGTGTTCGATCCAACCGACAGCCAGGCGGAGGTCTCGACCCCTTGTTCCGCACCAACCCAAGCCGCGCGTCCAAGGCGCACGCGCTGGTTTCGATACTGGGCCTCGGTGCCATAGCCCGGAACCTCGGTGATATTTCGCAGCGTCGCGGGTTTGATCCCGGCCTCACGCGCTGCTTTGGCCAGAGCGACCGACAAGGGATGCGCCGATGCCTCGGCCAGAGCCAGTGCGATTTCAAGGTCGGCCGTGCTGTGATCGCCCAGATTGGTCACCTCGGGCGCGCCGGAGGTCAGAGTGCCGGTTTTGTCGAAGACAACCGTGTCGACCTCGGCCAAACGCTCCAGAGCAGTGGCGTGTTTGATCAACATTCCCTTGCGGAACAACCGGCCCGAGGCCGCCGTAGTCACCGCAGGAACCGCCAGCCCCAGCGCACACGGGCAAGTGATAATAAGCACCGCTGCCGCGATATTAAGGGCCGTGCGCATGTCGCCGGAATAGATGTACCAGCCCACAAAGCTGAGCGCCGACAGGATGTGAACGCCGGGGGCGTAAAGCTTGGCCGCTTTGTCCGCTAGCGAGGTGTATCTAGACCGGCCGGATTCGGCGATGGCCACGAGATCAGCCATACGATGGAGGGATGTATCTTCGCCAACCGCCGTGGCGCGGATGGTCAGAGGGCCGGTCAGGTTGACCTCGCCAGCGCTGACGATCTGGCCTGCCTCAGCAAATACTGGCAGGGTCTCACCCGTCAGCAGGGAGCGGTCCAATTCAGACTGGCCTGAGACAATCTGGCCATCCACCGGCATCCGCCCTCCGGGCCGCACAAGGATCAGGTCTCCGACGGCCAGGGCGGATACAGCGACCTCTTCTTCAGAGCCGTCGATCAGCCGAAGGGCACGAGGGACTTCTAGCGCTGTCAGCTCCTCAGCCGCGGACCGCGCGGCGGCGCGGGTGCGGTAGTCTAAGTATCGACCTGCCAGCAGAAAGAAGGTCAGCGTCAGGGCGGCATCGAAATAGGCATGCTCGCCGCTGAGTGCTGTTTCCCAAAGCGACGTCACCAGCGCCAGCAGGATCGCCAGAACGATCGGCACGTCCATGTTCAGCCGACGCACGCGAAGGGCTGACCATGCATTGGCAAAGAAGGGCTGCGCCGAAAAGGCAATCGCAGGCAGGGCGATCGCGGCAGAAATCCAGTGGAACATATCCCGCGTCGCATCCGTCGCCCCCGACCAGACCGAGACCGACAACAGCATCACGTTCATCGAGGCAAACCCGGCCACCGCCAAGCGCATCAGCAGATCACGCCCAGCCTTGTCTGCACTGGTGGCCGACAGGGCTCCGGCGTCTAGCTCATGCGCTTCATAACCCGCGCGCTCCAACACCGGGATCAGATCAGCAGCCCGCATTTCAGGCGCGGCTTTGATCATCGCACGCTTCAGGGTCAGGTTGACGCGCGCGTCCTCGACCCCGGGATGGGCGTTCAAAGCCCGCTCGACATTGGCGATACAAGCCGAGCAATGGATGCCGGGCAGAGACAACGCGATCTGAACATCCTCAGGGATCGGCCGCGCAGCTTCCGCCGGGGCGGCGACACACCCCGAACAAGCCGCCGTGCCTGAGGATAGCTGAACCGTCACCGCCCTACCCTTTCACGTACAGGGGTACCCGCTGAGCGAACTCGGCCCCTGAATGATCGCGGGCGACCAGGCGGATGTTCCAGTTCCCCTTTCCCAGCGTCGCAGGCGTTGCATAGGCAAGCCCGTCAAAGGTGAAATCGGGCGAGAAATCATCGCGCACATGAGTTGCACGGCCCACGACGGCCTGCAACTCGGCCACTTGCACTGGCGCGCCAGTGGTATCGGTGATGTGCAGGATCAGCAGACCGCCCGTGTTTTCTGCGCGCACCTCCCAGCCCAACGCCTGATGCTCCTTCAGACGGTCGTTGAACTCCTGACTTGCAACGTAGGAGTTTTTGACCTCCAGCCCCGGGAAGGTTTTGACCGCGCTATAGGCCAGGATCAGGTTCACCGTGATGATCACACCAAAGGCACATACGAACACCGCAAGGGCGTGTTTACCGGTGAATTTCCGCTCGGACATGATCAGTTCCCTCGTCCGTTGAAGCTTGTGTCTTTATTGGCGCGTTCGCCGCTGTCGATATCCTCAACCCAGATCCGGACGGCGGACGTATCCGCACGCGCAGGCCCCGTGTCAGGCGCCGCCGTAATGTAGACGCGTACCAGTTGCGCGGTATCGGGGGCTACAGTTACAGTTTGCCCGTCAACGCCTTCGATTTCCAGTAGCATGGCCGGATCGCCGGTCAGAGACAGATTGAACGGACGTTCTTCGCCATGTTTGTTGCGCAGGCGCACGTCGTAAGTGTTGCGGATGGTGCCATCCGACATAGTAACAAAGGTCGGATTGCGCACAGGCGCGACCGTCAGGTCGATATCGGACCGGATGAACAGGGCAAACAGCAGCGCGAAACCGACCAGAGACCACAACGCGGTGTACATGATCGTGCGCGGACGCAGAATGTGCTTCCAGATATTCTTAGGTGGCTGACCTGCGCGCTCATGCGCCTCATCACTCAGCGCCATATAGTCGATCAAACCCCGCGGTTTGCCGATCTTGGCCATCATGTCGTCGCAGGCGTCGATGCAAAGGGCGCAGGTGATGCACTCCAACTGCTGACCATCGCGAATGTCGATACCAACGGGGCAGACATTCACACAGGCCATGCAATCGATGCAATCGCCCAGCTCGGAATCGGCCGTGCGCTTGCCCTTGCCGCGCGGCTCACCGCGCCATTCGCGATAGCCGACGACCAGGGTGTCCTCGTCCATCATCGCGGCCTGAATGCGTGGCCACGGGCAGGCATAGATGCAGATCTGTTCGCGCGCGAAGCCACCAAACAAGAAAGTGGTGCCGGTCAGGATCAACATGGTCGTGTAGGCAACCGGGTGTGCGTTGCCGGTCACCAAATCACGCAGAAGGGTTGGCGCATCGGCAAAGTAGAAGACCCAGGCTCCGCCGGTTGCGAGGCCGATCAGGAACCAAGCGGTCCACTTCGTCAGACGCAAACGGGCCTTGCGGAGGTCCATCTTCTCTTGCCGGTGCAGGCGTAAGCGGGCATTGCGGTCGCCCTCGATCCAGCGTTCGACCAGAATGAACAGGTCGGTCCAGACGGTCTGCGGGCAGGCATATCCGCACCACACCCGGCCCAAGGCCGATGTGAACAGAAAAAGCCCGAGACCGGCCATGATCAGAAGGCCCGCAACAAAGTAGAATTCGTGCGGCCAAATCTCGATCCAGAAGAAATAGAAGCGGCGGTTAGCCAGATCCAGCAGCACAGCCTGATCCGGGAGGCTGGGCCCTCGGTCCCATCTGATCCATGGGGTGACGTAGTAGATCCCCAAGGTCACAATCAGGATAATCCATTTCAGGTTCCGGAACGGACCTGAGACGCGCCGAGGAAAGATAGGTTCTCGGGCGGCATACAAGCTGGGGGCGGGATCGGAATCGCTCACTGGCTGGCTCCAAGGATGGGTCTTATGGAAGTGTGTTCTTCCAGATCATGGACGCGCAAACATTGACATGGGTCAAAACGCGCATCGGACAAACACCTTTTACCGCGCGTCACCCGCCTGCCGCCTCAACCAGCTGACAAGTGTCTTTACCGCCGGTTTTAGAGGCGTTTTGGCCGTCAAAACGTGGTATCCGCTGCTTTCAGGCTCAGTATGGAGCTCAACAAGGCGGCCCGCCTTGATGTCCTGCTCGACGAAATGTCGCACCGTGGCTGTGACACCCTGCCCTGCCCGCAGCCCTTCAAGCAGCAAGGTCCCCGGCAGCGAGATGCGCCGCCCCTGAGGCGGGTGATCAACTCCGCGTCTGGCCAGCCAGGTCGAGGCCTCTGTGGTGCCAAACTCTTCCAGCCAAGGCAGCTGGCTCAACTCTTCCGGCGTCCAAACCGATCGACCGCCCAGCAGGCTGGGGGCCGCGACGACAACAAAAGGGGTTTCAAGCAGCATTTCGCAATCCACACCGGGCCACCCCCCAGACCCGTACCTGATCGCGACATCGACGCCGCCCGGCGTCAATTCCACCAGATGCGGAGAAGGGTCGATCGTCAGGCTGATTTCGGGGTATTTGGCCTGAAATTCCGGCAGTCGCGGCATCAACCACGAGGCGGCGAAGGTTGGTGTCAGCGACACATGAACCGGACGGGTGCCGCCTGCGCTCATCACCTCTTCCACGGCAGCGCCGATTGAACCGAACCCAAGCTGCACCGCACGCGCCAGATTCGCGCCTTCGGCTGTTAGGGAGAGGGACTTCCCATCGCGCCGGACCAGAGCCACACCCATGTGCTTCTCCAGCACGCGCAACTGCTGGCTTATGGCAGCGTGGCTCACATTCAACGCAGCGCCGGCTTGCACCACACCCCCCTTTTCAGCAAAGGCGGAGAAAGCGCGAAGGGACGAGAGCGGAGGCAGTTTCAACCAGTTCATATGTAATCCTAGCTTACATATAGAAATAGCAATTGGCTCGCATCCTGTACAGGGAAACATCATCCTAGGCGCATACAGAAAACGCGAAAGGAAAACCCCATGCTGAGTGTTTTTGCGAAATCGTTCATGACCGCGACACGGATCAACGAGCCCCATCTCAGGGACGCACCAAAGCTAGCCCGCAACAAATCGCGCTGGTTGCCCGAGCATCATTGGTGGAGGAAACACCCGCGCACGGTCGATCTTGAAGACCTTTGAAACGCGGTCTGTTCTGGATTGGCCAATGGCCCTATGATGGTTTTGGAAATAGGCACCGGCTGTTCAGGAAACGCGCGAACAGATGGAACAGCCGGTGCCGGGACCTGGGGGCAGCAAGCCGCCCCAAGGTATTCTTTTAGCCTTACTGACCGCCACCCAGTTGGTGGACATAGGCGGTCACGGCACGGATCTGCGCCTCGGTCAGGCGGGTATCCCAGGGGGGCATCACGCCAAAACGGCTGTAGGTCACCGTTTCAGTCAGGGCCTCTTCGCTGCCGCCATAGAGCCAGATGGCATCTGTTAGGTTCGGCGCGCCCTGGAAGACGTCGCCTTTGCCATCCTCGCCGTGACAGGCGGCACAATTGTCCTCAAAGACAACCTTGCCTGCCTGCGCGGCCGCATCGTCGGTCTGTGCATTGGTCAGCGACATCACGTACTGAACCACCTGAGTGATCTCTTCGCCTTCGAGGAGCTCACCAAAGGCCGGCATCTCGGAGTAGCGCGCATCGTCGCTTTCCTCGTTCCGGATCCCATAGCTGACGGTGAAATGGATATCCTCCATCGTGCCACCCCACAGCCATGCATCATCCAGCAGGTTCGGGAAGCCAGCCGCGCCCTGCGCGCCCGAGCCGTGACACTGTGCACACCAGGTGCGGAACACAGCGCTGCCTGCGTTGACGGCATATTGCTGCAACTCAGGGTCCGCCGAGATTTCCTCGAGCGGGGTTTCGACCAGCTTGGCGTTCCACGGAGCGTTGGCCTCTTCGAACGAGACCAGCTCCTGCTGGACTTCGGCCCGAGATGACCAACCCATGACGCCTGCCGTCGCCGACTGAACCAGTGGCCATGCGGGATACATGATCGTGTAAATCACACCCCAGAAGATCGTGGCGTAGAAGGTCCACAGCCACCAGCGGGGCATCGGGTTATCAAATTCTTCGATGCCGTCCCAGCTGTGACCGGTTGTATTCGGGTCACCCGGCTGTTTTTCAGGTGTCTTAGTCATTTCCGCGCCTCCTCGGATGTGGCGGGTTGGTCTTGCTGCGGTGCGGGTGCATCAACATGCCGGAAAGGGATGTTGGCGGTGTCGCTATATTCCTTGCTGGCGCCTGGGCGGAACACCCAGACAATGATGCCAACAAAGAAGGCGAACAGCAGAAGCAACATCCAGCTATCTGCGAACTGCCTCAGGAGAGTATATTCTTCCATTGCACCCTCCCTCAGCGGTTTGCGTCAGGCGTGAAGGTCGAGAAGTCGACCAGCGTGCCCAGCATTTGCAGATAGGCGATCAGTGCGTCAGCCTCGGTCAGGTCGGATTGACCATCGAAGTTGCGGACATTGACCTTGTCACCATAGCGCTCCAACAGCCCGTCATAGTCACTGTCGGGATCGGCCTGAGCGCGAAAGTCGGCTTGTGCGTTCTCCAGCATCTCGTCGGTGTACGGAGTACCGACCACCGCATTCGCCGCCATGATGTCGCCGATATACTTGCCGTCGATCTTGCGGTTTTCGAGGAAGCCATATTTCGGCATCACCGATTCCGGCACCACCGATTGCGCATCGCGCAGGTGGCGCACATGCCAATCGTCCGAGTAACGGCCGCCGACACGTGCCAGATCAGGCCCGGTCCGCTTGGACCCCCACTGGAACGGGTGGTCATACATCGACTCGGCCGCCAGCGAGTAGTGGCCGTAGCGTTCGACCTCGTCCCGCATAGGGCGGATCATCTGGCTGTGGCAGACATAGCAGCCTTCGCGGATGTAGATCTCACGGCCCGCCATCTCGAGAGGGGTGTAAGGGCGCATGCCCTCCACCTTCTCGATGGTGTTCTCAAGATAGAACAGCGGGGTGATCTGAACGATGCCACCGATGGTCACGACCAGAAAGCTGAAGATCAGCAAAAGGGTCGCGTTAGTCTCAAGCACTTTGTGTTTGTCAAGAATTGCCATTGCTCCGGCCTCCTTTATTCAGCCGGGACTGCGACGGTCAGGCTGGCCTCTTTGGCCGGTGCCTTGCGTACAGTCATCCACAGGTTGTAGCACATGATCACCGAGCCAGCGAGGAACAGAACCCCACCCAGACCGCGAACCACATACATCGGGAACTTGGCGGCAACGGTGTCAGCGAACGAGTTCACCAGGAAGCCGTTGGCATCCACTTCGCGCCACATCAGGCCTTCCATGATACCAGTGACCCACATCGACGCGGCATAGAGAACGATGCCAATCGTGGCGAGCCAGAAGTGCCAGCTGACCATCTGCAAGGAGTACAGACGCTCACGCTTCCACAGGACGGGCACCAGATAGTAAAGCGCACCAAAGGTGATCATGCCGTTCCAGCCCAGCGCGCCCGAGTGTACGTGACCAATGGTCCAGTCGGTGTAATGGCTGAGCGAGTTCACCGCACGGATCGACATCATCGGACCCTCAAAGGTGGACATGCCATAGAAGCCAACCGAGATGACCATCATACGGATGATTGGGTCGGTGCGCAGCTTGTCCCATGCGCCCGAGAGCGTCATCAGACCGTTGATCATACCACCCCAGGACGGCATCCACAGTACGATCGAGAACACCATGCCCAGCGTCGAGGCCCAGTCAGGCAACGCGGTATAGTGCAGGTGGTGCGGACCGGCCCAGATATACAGAAAGATCAGCGCCCAGAAGTGGATGATCGACAGCTTGTACGAGAATACGGGACGTTCGGCCTGTTTCGGGATGAAGTAGTACATCATGCCCAGGAAGCCCGCAGTCAGGAAGAAGCCCACAGCGTTGTGGCCATACCACCACTGGATCATAGCATCCTGTACGCCCGACCAGACGATAACCGATTTCGAACCCCAGATACTGACCGGGATGGTCATGTTGTTGACCAGGTGCAGCATCGCAACGGTCACGATAAAGGCCAGGTAGAACCAGTTGGCCACATAGATATGCGGCTCTTTCCGTTTGATGATCGTACCCAGATAGACAGCCAGATAGGCGACCCAGACGATGGTCAGCCACAGGTCCACATACCATTCAGGCTCGGCATATTCCTTGGACTGCGTGCCACCCAGAACATATCCGGTCGCTGCCAGAACGATGAACAGCTGATAGCCCCAGAACACGAACCAGGCCAGGTTTCCGCCCCAAAGGCGCGCCGCGCTGGTGCGCTGGACCACGTAGAAAGAGGTCGCGATCAGAGCGTTGCCCCCAAAGGCAAAAATCACCGCCGAGGTGTGCAGCGGACGCAACCGCCCAAAGTTCAGATAGCCCTGCGCCCATTCGAAGTTGAGCGTTGGAAATGCCAGCTGGAACGCAATAAAAGTTCCCGCCAGGAACCCGACCACGCCCCAGAAGGCAGTTGCGATCACGCCGTAGCGGATCACGCCGTCCATGTACTCGCCGGAGCGATCGACAAGAATATCTGGCTCATCCGTGTTTCGAAGCGTCCAGATGAACAGACCACCGGCGATGATCATCACCAGTATCGCATGCACCTGATACGCCAAATCGCGTGCATAATTGGACCCGATCGCGGCAAACAGCACGATCAGACCAAGCACGATCAGCTTGATGTAATTCGACATATTGCGTCCCTTTACCCTGCCCTGCGCGATTTACGTGCCGCACAGAACCTTTTTGACTGTGGTTCGTAATGTAGAAGAACGTCCTCTGCCGCTTTGATCTGAGTCAAGACAATCCGTTGTTTTCTGTGACACCCATAGTCAAGTGGAGGGGCGCTGGTCGCATTGGATCGGCTGCTCGAAAGACGAGGTCGATATGGCTTACAAATCAATTCTCACAATAATGACGGAAACTACGAATGCGCAGGCAGCACTGTCTCAGGCGGCGGCATTGGCCGAGGCGCAGGATGGTCATGCCGAGGCCTTGTGCCTGGGTGTCGATCGCAGTCAGACAGGGTATTACTACGCCGGGGCGAACGCTCTGATCCTTCAGGAAACCCTCAGCCGGGCCAATGCCGAGGCGGATGAGCTGCTAAGCTATGCCGAAGATTTTCTTAGAAAAACCGGTGTGCGGTGGTCGGCCGAAAACGGAGTCGCCCAGATCGCGGACATTGGACGCCACGTTGCACATAGGGCGCGGTTCTCAGATCTGGTTGTCCTACCGCACCCCTATGGCGAAGGGCGCGGTGCCGAGGCAGAACCAATTGTCGAAGCCGCAATGTTCGAAGGTCACGCTCCGGTCATGGTCGTCCCGAACGCGGGGCAACCTGTTTCGAAACCTAAAAATATCATGATCGCCTGGAACGAAAGCGTCGAGGCCATGCGCGCGGTGCGCTGCGCCCTGCCATTTCTGAAAGACGCTGATCTGGCACGCATCGTGGTGATCGACCCGCCGCGCCATGGGCCCGACCGCTCTGACCCGGGTGGCATGCTGTCCCAGATGCTGGCGCGGCACGGTGTACGGTGCGAAATCGAAGTTCTCAGCAAAACCATGACGCGGGTGTCGGACATTCTGAACCGCCACGCGACGGACACTGAATCAGATATGATTGTCATGGGCGCCTACGGCCATTCCCGCTTTCGCGAAGCGATTCTTGGCGGCGCCACCCGCAACATGCTGGAACAATCCGCTGTACCGGTCTTCATGGCACACTGATCGCGTCCAGAACCAAAAAAAGCCGCCCTGCGGGGCGGCTCGATCGCTTTGGTATGTGACTGGCGGGTGGTGTCTAAACGAGGAAACCACCGTCCGAGTCGTCTCCGGCCTCTTCCATCAGGCGACCAAGATCGGGAATGGTCACGTGGCGCTTGCCTTCCAGCACGATAACCCCGTCCTTTTTCAAAGCCGAGATCTGTCGGCTCACCGTTTCAAGCGTCAGACCGAGGTAGTCCGCCATCGCCTCACGCGTCAGCGGCAGGTCGAACACGAGCGGGCCTGACAGCCCTTTCTGCGTGATCGAGGCATCCCGGCGCGCAATGATCGAAAGCAGGCTGGCAATCTTCTCACGCGCCGTCTTGCGGCCCAGAACAAGCATCCATTCCCGCGCGGCGTCCAGCTCGTCCAGAGTCATCTGCAAAAGCCGATGCGCGATATGAGGGGTCTCACTCAACAACCCTTCGAATGGCTTCTTGCGAAAACAGCACATCACCACATCTGTGGTGGCCTGAACGTCATATGGCGCAGAATCACGCCCCGGTCGCCCAACGAAATCGCTGGGCAGCAGCAGACCCACCATCTGGGTCCGCCCGTCCTCCATCGTCTGGGTCAGGGATGCGATACCCGAGACGACCGAGCCGACAAAGTTCATCTGATCGCCGGACCAGATGATCGTCTGACCCGCTTCGAAACTTCGATAATATTTAATCTCTTCAAGGGACTGCAGCTCGTCCGCATCGCACCGGGCACAGACGGCTCGATGACGAATCGGGCATTCGTCACAGTTGGAATGATCAAACTTTATCTCTACTGACATTCGCTTTCCTACTTGATCTCTATCAAAGCAACCAAGACTTGGGTCCCTTAAAGGTATCTCCATGATAGATAAATCACAATTGGCAAGGCTTGGACTTTTTGACGCGAAGGTGCCTCGCTACACCAGCTACCCGACCGCCCCCCATTTCAGCAATGACGTGGGGGCTGATCTTTTTGGTGACTGGATCGCCCGGATTAAACCCGGCAGCGCCATCTCGCTTTATATCCACGTCCCCTTCTGCCGGCGCCTCTGCTGGTTCTGCGCCTGCCGCACGCAAGGCACGCAAACCGACAGCCCCGTAGTCGCTTACGTCGACGTGCTGAAGGCTGAGCTGGATCTATTGGCCGCGCGCCTGCCCGAGGGGGTGGTTCTATCCCGCCTGCATTGGGGCGGCGGCACCCCAACCCTGCTGAAGCCGGACCTGATGCGCGATCTGGCGCGCTACATTCTGGATATCGTGCCGCTGGGACCGGATGCCGAGTTCTCGGTCGAGATCGACCCAAATGAGATTGACGAAGCGCGGCTGGATGTCCTCGCCGAAGCGGGCATGAACCGCGCCTCGATCGGGGTGCAGGATTTCGATGATGAGATCCAGAAAACCATTGGGCGCATCCAAAGCTACGACACCACGCGGGATGCGGTGGATATGATCCGCGCGCGAGGGATCACCAGCCTGAATGCCGATATCCTGTTTGGTCTGCCACACCAGACCAAGGCGCGGATGACCGAAAGTGTGCAAAAGCTGTTATCGCTCAGCCCGGATCGCGTCGCGCTTTACGGCTATGCCCATGTTCCATGGATGGCGAAACGACAGCAACTTATCCCGTCCGAGGCGCTGCCAACGCCCGAGCAGCGTCTGGATCTTTTCGACACCGCCCGCCGCCTGTTCATGTGGGACAACTACGCCGAGATCGGAATCGACCACTTTGCAACGCAAGAGGACGGGCTGACCAAAGCGTTGAAAGCGGACCTGCTGAAACGCAACTTCCAGGGCTATACCGATGATCAGGCCGAGGTTCTGATCGGCGTCGGTGCAAGCTCGATCTCGCGCTTTCCTCAAGGCTACGCACAGAACAACCCCGCGACCTCGGCCCATACCAAGGCAATCCGCGACGGTCAGTTCTCGACCTCGCGTGGGCATTTGTTCAAGGGACAGGACGTGCTGCGTGCCCGCTTGATCGAAGCGTTGATGTGCGATTTCCGGATCGACTCCGCCGAGATCCTGCGCGGTTATGATGTATCCAGCGCAGAGCTGAACAAGATGTATGCCGAGGTGAACGCAAGATTTGACGGCCTTTTGCGAGTCACCGAAGACGGGTTGTTCATCCCGCCCGAGGCGCGTGCCCTGACCCGAATTATCGCCCGCAGCTTCGATGCCTATGACCTGAGCAAAGCCGGACATAGCTCTGCGATCTGACCTTGGGTTTAAGGGTCGGGTTTCGGCAGCTCCAAGCCGATCCCGAACGAGGGCTTGACGCAAGGCTGGTGTTTTCTCCACACTCGGGGCGTGGGTCTTCGATCAGGTCCACAGCCCGAGGCAGGCAATTCCGCAGACAAACCATGCCAACGCATTTGCGCAAGGCAGCCCCTTTCGTGCAGCCACTCTGCAACCTGAAAGAGGGACAGCACATATGCGCGTTTTCACCGTCCTAGGCCCCAGTCAATCGGGCAAATCCACTCTGGTCGAGGCCATCAGCCGCCTCGACGGGCGCCCGACAACATTCGACATCTCCGGAACCGTGCATTTGCACGGTTTTTCTTATTTGGACGAACCGTGGTGCGCGGTTGATGTGGATGGCGGCGGCGATGCGCTGGCCTATGTTGGACCAGCTATGGCGATCTCGGACGCTGCCGTGGTTGTCGTCCCGCCAGACCCCGATGCCGCCGTACTATGCGCGCCGTACTTGCGGCTGGTGGAAGAGGCAGGCATTCCCTGCTTTCTGTTCATCAACCGAATGGACAACCCCAATGGCCGTATCCGCGACATCATCGCGGCCTTGCAGACCTATTGCACCCATCACATCGCCTTGCGGCAGGTCCCGATCCGTGACGGCGATACAATCATAGGCGCGGTTGATCTGATCTCGGAACGCGCTTGGAAGTATCAGGAGGGCCAGCCCTCGGCCTTGATCGAACTGCCTCAATCCGTCGAGGACCGTGAACAGGAAGCCCGCACTGAATTGTTGGAAACGCTGTCGGATTTCGACGACCATCTGCTGGAGCAGCTTATAGAGGACAAGCAGCCCCCCAGCGCCGAGATTTACGATCTGGCCGCTCAGGTTCTGCAAAATCATCAGCTGATTCCGGCCTGCCTGGGGGCTGCGCAACATGGCAATGGGCTCACACGCTTGATGAAAGCCCTGCGGCACGAAGCGCCCGAGTTCGATATCGCCGCTGGGCGGGATGAGGCCGCGGACAATGCACGCGCGATTGCGGGCTTTGCCGATGTGAAGAAACATATCGGCAAGATCACCGTGCTGCGCGGGCTGGGCGATGGCGTCAAAGCGCATGAGGCTTTGGGAGGCGAAACAGTCGGCAATTTGACGAGCCTCGACGCCAAAACACAAATCGGCGCATTGGAGGCCGGACAAATCGGGCTTGCGGTCAAGTCCGACCACCTCAACCCGGGGTACATATACGACAGCCGGTCGGCTACGCCGCTTCCGAACTGGGCGTCTTCGCACCCAGTTGCGCACCGGCAGGTCGTCTCACCCGCGCATGAGCGCGACGACGTGCGCCTGTCTAACGCTCTGAGCCGTTTGGTCGAGATCGACCCGGGGCTGCATATGGAACAAGACGAGCTGAGCGGTCATTCCGTACTGGGTTCGCAGGGTCCGCAACACATGCGGCGCGTGACGGCCAAACTGCTGGAGGATTTCGGGATCGAGATCGAAACCGACCCCGTCGAGACCGCCTATCGCGAAACCATCCGTACGCCGGTCGAACACCGCCACCGTCATCGCAAGCAATCGGGCGGCGCCGGACAATTCGCCGACGTTGTAATCTCGGTCGCGCCTCTACCCCGTGGCTCGGGCTTTCAATTCGAAGAGGTTGTGAAGGGCGGTGCGGTGCCGAAGAACTACATCCCATCCGTGGAGCACGGGGCCAAAGACGCTTTGGTACAAGGCCCCGAAGGCTTCCCGGTCGTGGATGTCAAAATTACCCTCAGCGACGGCAAACACCACAATGTCGATAGTTCGGACTACGCGTTCCGGACGGCGGGCAAGAACGCAGTGCGTGAGGCACTGCCGCAGGCCAAGCCCGTGGTACTGCAGCCGATTCTCACGGCCGAGATTCATCTGCCGTCAGATTTCGTCGGAGATCTGGTCCCAACGATCAGTTCGCTGCAAGGGCAGGTTTTGGGGTTCGAGGGCAATCCGGATGCCTCAGGTTGGGAAATCTTCAACGCCCAACTTCCGGCCGTGGCGCAAGATGAGTTGCACCGAACTCTCGCCAGTGCCACGCGGGGAACGGGGTGGGTCAATCTGAGCTTCGATCATTATGAAGAGTTGCGCGGACCGGTCCCCAAATCCGCCGATCGCGAAAAAGCCAGCGCTTGAGGGAAACGCGAGGCGGGCCTTAGCCCGCCGCCGCAATCAGTTCACGGGTGTAATCTGTTTGCGCATTTTCAAACAGATCCTCGGATGCGCCCATCTCGACCACGTCGCCGTTGCGCATGACGATGACCTTGTGGGACATCGCCCGCACAACTTTCAAGTCGTGGCTGATGAACAGATACGCCAGCCCGTATTTCCGCTGCAGATCGCGCAGGAGATCAACGATTTGCACCTGCACCGTCATGTCCAGCGCGCTTGTCGGCTCATCCAGTACCAGTAGTTTCGGGCGCAGCACCATGGCCCGCGCAATCGCAATCCGCTGACGCTGCCCGCCCGAAAACTCATGCGGGTAGCGGTCCATTGAGGCCGGGTCCAAGCCCACCTCTGTCATCACTTCGGCCACTAGCTCGCGCGGGGCGCGATGGGGGTCGACATTGTGAATGGACAGCCCCTCGGAGATGATCTGCTGGCATGTCATACGTGGGCTCAGGCTGCCGAACGGGTCCTGAAACACGATCTGCATGTCCTTGCGCAGGCGCCGCAACTCTCGCGTGGACCAGCGGCGCACATCCTGATCGCGGAAGGTGATCCCACCCTCGGACGCGATCAACCGCATTATAGCCAGCGCCATCGTCGTCTTGCCCGAGCCGCTTTCTCCGACAATCCCAAGGGTTTCCCCGGCCCGCACGCTAAACGTTGCATCGTTGACGGCTTTTACATAGCCGACCGTGCGTTTCAGAAAGCCCCGCTGAATCGGGAACCAGACCTTCAGGTGGTCGGTTCGGGCGACCTCTTCCGCACCTGCGTCTACGGGGTCGGGGTGTCCCGAAGGCTCAGCCTCCAGCAATTTACGCGTGTAGGGATGCTGTGGGTTGTTGAAAATCTCAGCCGTGATCCCGGTTTCGACAATCTCACCGTCTTTCATCACACAGACCCGGTCGGCGATCCGACGTACAATGCCAAGATCATGGGTGATGAACAGCATCCCCATGTTCTCGGATTTTTGCAGCTCGGCCAATAGTTCGAGAATTTGCGCTTGAATGGTCACATCCAAGGCGGTCGTTGGTTCATCCGCGATCAGAACATCCGGTTTGTTGGCCAGCGCCATGGCAATCATCACACGCTGTCGCTGCCCGCCCGAAAGCTGGTGCGGATAGCTATCCAGACGATCATCGGGGTCGCGAATGCCAACCTTGTTCAGCAACTCCACAATTCTGTCGCGCGCGGCATCCCCGGCCAGGCCCTGATGCAACGCCAGCGATTCCGCCATCTGCTTCTGGATCGTGTGCAGCGGGTTAAGCGAGGTCATCGGCTCCTGAAAGATGAAGCTGATATCATTGCCGCGCACCTCCATCAGCTTGTCCTCGGACGCCCCGATCATCTCGGCCCCGTCATATTTGACCGAGCCTTCGACCATGGCGCTATCGCCCAGCAGCGACACGGTCGACAATGCCGTCACCGACTTGCCCGAGCCGGACTCACCCACCAGGGCAACCGTCTCACCCCGATCCACGGTGAAGGAGACGCCTTTAACCGCAGCCGACACCTTTCCGTCCTGCCGGAATGAGACCTTGAGGTTGTTTACATCCAAAAGGCTCATGAGAAGGTCTTTCTGGGATCAAATGCATCGCGGACGCCTTCAAAAATGAACACCAGCAGCGACAGCATGATGGCGAAGGTGAAAAAGGCGGTGAAGGCCAGCCACGGGGCCTGCAGGTTCTGTTTGGCTTGCAGAGTCAGCTCACCCAGAGACGGGGCCGAAGAGGGTAGACCGAAGCCAAGGAAATCCAATGAGGCTAGCCCGCCAATTGTACCAGTCACGATGAAGGGCATGAAGGTCAGCGTTGCAACCATCGCATTTGGCAGCATGTGACGGAACATGATGGTCATGTTACCGACGCCCAGCGCCCGCGCGGCGCGGACATATTCCAGATTGCGCGCCCGCAGGAACTCGGCCCTCACAACGCTGACCAATCCGGTCCAGCTGAACAGGATCATCAGGATCACCAGAAGCCAGAAACTTCGGCCCAGAATGGCGAACATGATGATGATGACGTAAAGAGACGGGGTCGCGGACCATATCTCGATGACCCGTTGAAAAATTAGGTCGAGCCAGCCACCGAAGAAGCCCTGTATGGCCCCAGCGAAAATACCGATCAGGCTCGCCACGCCGGTCACCATCAGCGTGAATAGGATCGACAGACGGAAACCATAAATCACCCTCGCCAGCACGTCTCGTTTGGTATCATCCGTTCCCAGTAGGTTCTGACCATTCGGCGGCAAGGGGGCGGCACCGGAGCGATCAACGCTGGTGTTGTAGGAATAGGGGATCAGCGGCCAGATGGCCCAACCTCGCTCGAACCCTTCGGCTTGAAATGTCCCCGCCTCGATCTGCTCGATTATACCTTCGGGGTCGTCGAAACAGTCCTCAAGCCCGCCACTGTCGATCAGGCAGCGTACCTCGGGGTCGCGATAGATCGCCTCGGTCTGGAAATCGCCACCAAATTCAGTTTCCGGATAGAAGTTAAAAATCGGCGTGTAGAATTGACCACGATATTGCACGAGGATCGGTTTATCATTTGCAATGAACTCGGCGAATAGGGACAGACCGAACAGCACCGAAAAGATGATCAGAGACCAAAAGGCTCGGCCATTGCGTCGGAAATTGCGCCAACGTCGCTGGTTGAGAGGGGACAGCGCCATTTACCCCTCCCTCTTCTCAAAATCGATACGCGGATCGACCAGCACATACATCAGGTCGCTGATGATACCGACAACCAGCCCCATCAGACCAAAGATGAACAGAGTGCCAAAGATCACCGGATAGTCCCGCGCCACCGCGGCCTCAAACCCAAGGCGACCCAGACCGTCCAAAGAGAAGATCGTCTCGATAATGATCGAGCCGCCGAAGAAGACACCAATGAACACTGCCGGAAAGCCCGCAATCACGATCAGCATCGCGTTGCGGAAGACATGACCATAGAGGACCTTGCGTTCCCCCAATCCCTTGGCGCGGGCGGTCATAACATATTGCTTCTTGATCTCATCCAGAAACGAGTTCTTGGTCAGCAGCGTTAGCGTTGCAAAGGCCGAGATCGTCAGGGCAATGATCGGCAGCGCAATGTGCCAGAAATAGTCGGCGATCTTGCCCAAAAGGCTCAGGCTGTCCCAATTGTCCGAGGTCAGCCCTCGCAGAGGGAAGATCTGCCAGTAGGATCCACCCGCAAACAGCACCAGCAGCAGGATGGCAAATAGGAAACCGGGGATGGCGTAGGCCACGATGATGGCTCCGCTGGTCACGGTATCGAACCGCGACCCATCTTTGACTGCTTTGCGGATGCCCAACGGAATCGAGACCAGATAGGCGATCAGCGTCGACCATAGACCCAGTGAGATAGACACGGGCATCTTTTCCAACACCAAATCAATCACGCTGATCGACCGGAAATAGCTCTCGCCAAAATCGAGCGTCAGATAATTGCCCATCATTCCAAGAAAACGCTCAAGCGGCGGCTTGTCGAAACCGAATTCCTTTTCCAATTCGGCAATGAACTCTGGAGGCAGGCCGCGCGCGCCCACATATTTGTCGTCGAAGACACCGCCTGCAGGCTCGGACCCGGCACCGGCGTCTCCACCCCCAGCGAAGCCCGCAAAGACATCGCCCTGTCCTTCGATCTGAGCGATGATTTGTTCAACGGGTCCACCCGGAACAAACTGCACAAGCGTGAAGTTGACGACCATTATGCCCAGCAAGGTCGGAATGACCAAAAGCAGGCGTCTTAGAATATAGGCGCCCATTTTACCGCAGCGCGCCTTTTGCCTTCAAATCGGCTTCTTTCTCGGGGTTGATCCACCAAAGGTCCAAATGTCCTAGCGAATAGGGTGGCAGGTTTTCAGGGTATTCGTACATGTCGTAGTAGGCTGTCCAATAGTCCGCGATGTAACCCACGGGGATCACGAAAAACTCATATCTCAGGGCACGGTCCAACGCCATAAGTGCTGCGTCCTGATCAGCCTGATTGTCGGTTTCAAAAGACGCTTCAATAATCGCGTCGACCAACGGGCTTGCCAGGCCAGCGGGATTGAACAGGCTAAAGGCTGCCTCTTCAGACCCATACATCTGGCTCAATCCGCCGCCGGTCGACAGGAATGACCCATACCGCGTGGAATAGACCATATCGTAGTCGCGCTCTCGGCTACGCAATGTGTATTGTGCCGGATCAACCTTTTCCGCAGATGCATCTACACCCAATGCCTGAAGGTTCTGAACATAGGTTTCGATCATCGTCGCCGTCGATGTCGGCAAGTTCGAAGGGTAAGGGATATTCACCTTCAGCGTCTGCCCTTCGGCATTGCGACGCACGTTGCCTTCGCCCACGGGCCAACCCGCCTCGTCCAACATCTTCGACGCTTTGCGCAGGTTGCGCCGGTCGTTCAGGCGCGCCGGATTGGATTCATGAGCGACGACGACATCCTCGGATATAAAATCGGCTGGGACGACATCGCCAAGCGTTTCCAAGAAGGCCAGCTCTGGGCCCGCTGGGGTGCCCTGTGCTTCGAGAGGTGTGCCTTGCACGAAAGAGTTGCGCGGTGAATTCAATCCAAACAACAAGGATTCGTTTGCCCATTCAAAGTTGAATGCCAGAGCCAACGCTTTGCGGACGTTCTTGTCTGCGAATTGGGGTTTGCCGAGATTGAACACAAAACCAGACGGTGTCGGCGGGCTGCCATCCTTGATTTCGTCACGCACAACGGAACCTTCTGTCAGCTTGGGGAAGTCATAGCTTGTCGCCCAGAGCTTGGGATCGCTCTCGATTCGCATCGTATATTCGCCCGCCTTGAAACCTTCGAAAGCGGCAGTCTGGTCAGCGAAGTACTCGACGCGAATAGTGTCAAAGTTGTTGCGGCCGACATTGAACGGCAGGTCTTTGCCCCAATAGTCGTCGCGGCGCTTATAGACGATACGGCGGTTGATGTCGTAACTGTCCAGCTTGTATGGACCCGAACCGACCGCCACTTCTAGCCGAGGTTCATCCAGGCGACGCGACTCGTCAGCTTCAAACCACGCTTTCGAGAAGACAGGCGTCGATCCTACGGTTTCGATCAAGCTGCGGCGCGTGACTTCTGGGTTGAACGTGAACCTCACAGTGTGATCGTCGAGCGCCTCGGCCCCGGTGACCATACGCCCGACAGCCTGCGCGTAAGACGGCAGGCCCTGCTCGATAAACAAACGGTGGCTGTAAACAACGTCTTCAGCCGTGACCGGTGTTCCATCCCAGAACATCGCCTCAGGGCGCAAGTTGAATATGACGTAGTTGCGCCCTTCGTCGTACTCGAGACTTTCAGCCAGAACACCGTAATACTGACCGACGCTGTCATCCGCGCTTTCGAACAGGCGATCATATTGGATTGTGGTTAACGCTCCGCTCCGACCCTTTCGTGAGTAAGGATTTAGCGAGTCAAAGGTTCCAGACGCTGCCAGTGACATCTCACCTCCCTTGGGAGCGTCGGGATTGACGTAATTCAGATGCGGATAGTCAGCCGGGTAGTCCAGATTTCCAAAATAGGAGTACCCGTGACTGGTTGCAACGTTTTCATCATTCGCTTGGGCGACCTCGGCTGATCCGAGCGTCACGGCGACCAACCCTAAGACCACCCCCCAATGCCGAATACTCATGTCGCGCGCAGCAGGCAGGAGGGGTTTCATATGGCTCATCCTCTGGATTGTTGTCGTCATCTATGTCTGTTCCGCCAGCTAAATCGCCAGTCCTGGCTGATTCAAGTTTAGAATGCGTGAACGCTTTGTGAAGATTTTCGACATAAAAAAAGCCGCTGCACAAGGCAGCGGCTTTGGGTTTTTTCGCAAACGTGATGGCAATCAGTTGCCAATGGTTTGCAGATAGGCAATCAGGTCAGCGCGTTCTTGAGGCTTTTTCAGGCCAGCAAAGCTCATGGATGTACCCGAGATATATGCGTTGGGTCTTTCAACGAAGGCATCAAGCGCTTCGGGGGTCCAGTTGCCACCATGCGCCTGCATCGCCGCCGAATAGCCGGTGAAACCTTTTGCCGACGCAACGGGCCGGTCTACAATGCCGTACAGGTAGGGTCCGGTGCCGTTCGCACCGTCTTCCAGTTTGTGGCACGCAGTACATTTGCGAAAAACTCTGGCGCCCTTTTCAGGGTCTGCGGCGGCCAGCAGGTCTTCAAAGACCACCTCTTCGCCATCGGCGCTTTCACCCGAGCTTTCGGTCTCGATGATGTAGGCAGCCTGTGCATCCCCATGGCCCCCATGCGAATGGTACAGGATGTCACCACCCCATTTGGCAAGAAGCAGCACAAGGAACGTGCCGAACAGGCCCGCAGCGGCCTTTGTAACTGTCATCGTGTCGAACATTGATCGCTAGTCCATTTCAGCTGTCTGAAAAGGTGTCTAAGGCTTCCCCTTGCGAGAGGCAAGGTATAGACACCGCGACGAAACGCCCAATTTTGTAACTTGTTGCACGGGACCGACCAAATGACCAAACGCATTGCCTTTCAAGGCGAACCCGGCGCCTACAGCCACGAGGCCTGCCGCAACGCGCGCCCCGATATGGAGGCGCTGCCCTGCCGCACTTTCGAGGATGTGATCGAATCAGTTCGGTCCGGCGCGGCCGATCTGGCGATGCTGCCGGTAGAAAACACGACCTATGGGCGGGTGGCGGATATCCACCGGCTGTTGCCGCATAGTGGTCTGCAAATCATTGATGAGGCCTTCGTGCGTGTCCACATCAACCTGCTGGCCGTGCCCGGTGCGACGCTGGACGACATCACCGAGGCGCATTCCCATTTGGTGCTGCTGCCCCAATGCGCGGGCTTCCTGCGCCAGCACGGTATTCATGGGCGGGTCAGCCCCGACAACGCCCGCGCCGCGCGTGAGGTGTCCGAGGCGGGTGAAATCCATTCCGCCGCTCTGGCTAGTGAACTGGCCGGAGAGATCTACGGCCTAAACGTCTTGGCCCGCCATATCGAGGATCATGGCGACAACACCACGCGTTTTCTGGTCATGTCACCCGAGGCCGACCTGTCGCGTCGGGGCGAGCACGGCATGATCACCAGCTTTGTCTTTCAGGTCCGCAACATTCCAGCGGCGCTCTATAAGGCGATGGGTGGGTTTGCGACCAACGGGATCAACATGACCAAGCTGGAAAGCTACATGGTCGATGGCTCGTTCACCGCGACCCAGTTCTATGCCGATATAGTCGGGCATCCAGAAGACCGGAACGTGCAACTGGCCATGGACGAGCTTGAGCATTTCACCACCAATGTGGAAATACTTGGCGTCTACCCGGCAGCTCAGCCACGCGGCTAGGCCCCCACTTCAGATAAAGGTGAGTCTAGGCGCCATGCCGGTGGCGCTGCTCCAGTTCTCGGGCGAATTCCGCCAGGCGCATTTGAAAGCGTTTGCGAAACCGCGCTTGGCCCAGCTTCATCGACTGCAGCAGCAACCGCGCCGGCAGGGACTTGGCGCTGAGCGACAGGTCCACACTCAAGCGGGTTCGGCGCTGAGACAGGGCCATGAAGTCAACCACCGTAACCCCAGTCATGCCCTTACCAGTCGCCTCGAATCGCATTTGCGAGGGGTGGTCGTAATCGGTCAGCAGTACGGACATCTGGCGGGGTTTGCCGCGCAGCTTGAACTCGGTCTCCCACGCCATGCCTGCGGAGGGTGCGACCCCGCCAGTGGTACGGCGCACGTCAACGCCACGGCGCATCGCCATGCGTTCGAACCGATCGAAATCGGCAACCATGTCAAAAACCGAGTGGATGGGAGCCTCGATATCTTCGCGCGCTGAAAACTGCATGTGGGCCTTTGCTGCTCGTTCTTTCCGTTTAGTGTTTCTTTAGTCCAGCGTATCTGCAAGCCAGTTCTGCAGCAGGAAATGCGCAATCGCCCCCTTGCGGGCGGGCAGCAGGCGCGGATGCTCCCCCGCGAAGGCCTGCATCATCTCGGATTTGCTGACCCACATTGCCTCTTCGATCTCAACCGGGTCGATCTGGATGTCCCGAGACAAAGCCTCGCCAGCGCAGCCGAACATCAGCGACGCCGGAAACGGCCAGGGCTGGCTTGACAGATAGGACACTGCGCCCACGGGAACGCCCGCCTCTTCCATCACCTCGCGCCGCACTGCGGACTCGAGTGTCTCGCCCGGCTCGACGAAGCCTGCCAGCAACGAGAACATACCCTCTGGCCATCCCGGTGAGCGCCCCATCAGCACGCTGTCGCCATGGGTGATCAACATGATCACAACCGGGTCGGTACGCGGGAAGTGTTGACCGCCGCAAACCGGGCAACTGCGCTGCCATCCGGCTTGTGATACGTCGCTTGGCGCGCCACAGCGAGCACAGAAGCGATGCGTCTCGTGCCAGCCAATCACCGCCTTGGCTGTCGCCGCAAGCTCGGCATCGCGGGCCGATAGGCGCGTCATGATCCGACGCAGCTCGGCAAACACATGGCCCTCAGGCAGATCGGGATGCTGTTGCTCGGACGGGTCGATGAAATTGCCCAAGCTCGCCAGATCCAGCCCCTCGGCCTGCCATTCAGAGATATCTGCGGCAAACATCGCCGCCCCGTCATCGGAGCAGCCAAGCAAGATCGGAGCCTCAACCACTCCACCTGGGCCATTCGCGACCAGAGGATGCGCCATGTTGACCAGACCCAACCGATCCAGAGCCTCGCCCTGCACCAGCACTTTTCCACGCCACAGCAACAGGCAGCGGGCGTTTGGATCTTGGGCCGCTTCGGTCAGCTTGTCCGCGTCTCCCCGCAGATGGGCCGCACGCTCAAAGCCTGAACTGCCGAATGTCACGTTTTCTGCGTTTTTCATTGGGGTCCCCTCGGCCTTTTGCGCCTAGGGCTGCCATGTCCGCGCAGGTGTTGCAATGTCAATTCACTACTGCGGCATATCGACAGGTGCCACCGAAACACCGCATGACCGTCTCGGATTTTTCACTTATTTGTCCTCTTGGTAAATTTTCTTAACTCTCATAGCGCAAAAGTAGACAACCCAACGTGACCGCAATCTCCCCGCGCATGAAAGACGCGCAGGAAGCCGGCGTGCATATCCGCATTCTGGCAACCACCGATCTGCACATGACCCTGACCGGGTTCGACTATTATGCGGACAAAACGGACCCGACCATCGGGCTGACGCGTACGGCGTCGGCGATCCGAAACGCCCGTCAACAGGTCGAGGACAGTTTGACCCTTTTGTTCGACAATGGCGACGCGCTGCAAGGGACGCCGATTGGGGACTGGGCGGTGGAAAACGAGGGCCCGCACCCGATGATGCATGCCTTCAAGGCGCTAGAATATGACGCGATCGGCTTGGGCAATCATGATTTCGGGTTCGGACTGGATGTGCTTGAACGCGTCATAGGCCAAGCCCCTTGCCCCGTGATTTGCAGCAATCTGACCCATGTGGACGACCGGCAGCCCTGGCTGCGCAGCGTTGTCCTGACTCGGTCCATTGTGCAGGACGAAGCGATCCGAATCGGTGTGCTGTCCGTGCTTCCACCTCAAACCACGATGTGGGAGGCGCATCATTTGCAAGACACGGTCATTGCCGAGGATATCCTGACCGCTGCCCGACGAACGGCTGAGGCGTTGCGCGCGCGGGGCTGTGATCTGGTCATCGCGCTGGCGCATTCGGGGTTGGAGCAATCGGCAGCTCAGCCGGGGCTTGAGAATGCCGTCATCCCCCTTGCCGCAATTGAAGGCATTGACGCGATTATTGCCGGTCACACACATCTCTCACTACCCGGCGCGGCCCATCACGGGCTTGACGGCGTTGATGCCGAAAATGGTCTGGTCCACGGTACGCCTGTGGTCATGGCCGGGTCTGCCGGGTCTTTTCTGGGGGTCATAGATCTGCACCTGACCAAGTCGCTCAAGGGGCGCTGGCAGATCATGGATCACCACTGCAGCCTGGTCGCCACAGCTGATGAGGTTGAAGACGAAGACCTGAGCGTCCTGTTTAAGCCCGCTCATCTGGCCACGCGCAAGATGATGGCCGAACCTGTCAGCCATACCACGCAGAGCCTGCACAGCTATTTCAGTTTCTGCGCGCCGGATCGAGGGCTGGCCCTAGTGGCGACGGCGCAAGCGGCGGGTTTGCGCCCGTACCTGCACGGCACCGCCTTCGCTGGAGTGTCGATTCTGTCTGCAGTGTCCCCTTACAAATTCGGCGGCCGCGCTGGACCCAGAAACTATACGGACGTGCCTGTGGGTGAGATTTGCCTGCGACACGTCGCTGACCTGCATGTTTTTCCCAACGAACTGCGCGCCGTCGAAATCACCGGCGCGCAACTGCGGGATTGGCTTGAGATGTCGGCAAGTGTTTTCAACCAGATCCACCCAGACACCCAAGCTGAGCTGACCGATTCCCACCGGGCGGGGCATAACTTTGACGTCGTGTTTGGCGTCACATATCAGATCGACCTGTCCAGCCCGGCGCGGTTCGATAGCAACGGCGCCTTGACCGATCCAGCCGCCCAGCGCGTCCGCGACCTGTGCTTTGACGGGCAAACAGTCCGCGAAGACCAGAGCTTTGTCGTCGCCCTTAACAACTATCGCGCCAGCGGCGGTGGGCATTTCCCTTTCGTTGACAAGGCCCGGACCATTCCGCTGCCGTCCAGAGATATCAAAGAGATACTGCGCGACTACCTGTCAGATCGCCTGCCCGCAGACCCACTGGATCAGGCTCCTTACCCGTTCTCCTTAACTCCATTGAATGGTGCCAAAACGATCCTCAGAACCGGCAGCGGAGCGTTGAAGTATTTGCCTGAGCTCTGCGCGTACTCCCCGGAATTGCTGGGGCCTGATACCGAGGGCTTTGAAAGGATACGACTAACCTTGTGACGGGTTGTCATTTTCACATCCCTTCCCTATATCAGGCCCTGAGAGGTTGGCGCGGGCGAGCGCCTCGCCAACCTGGTCAGGTCCGGAAGGAAGCAGCCACAACGAGCCCCGCTTGGGTCGATGTCCAACCTCTCACTTTATATAAACCATCAGCCGCAGGAGGGCTTTATGATTGTAGCAAACTCCCTTCGGGCAGATCGGTTCTAAACCCAACTCTCCGATTGCCTGAACACATCACCAACGGATGCGCGTCTGCCATCCGATGGGATTGCTATATCTGAACACAGGCAAACCAATGTCTTTTACTCTTTCGGACCTGGGATGGTCCTCTCACTTTGCTGCACAACACGCGGCGCACGCGCAGCTTACGCCTTTTCGTCTCACCGCTGTTCACCGGGACCGTCTGGTCGGGATGAACGAGACCGCAGAAATGTCTCTATTGGCCCCTGGTCATTCCACCGGCGACTTCGCTGTCGGAGATTGGGTGCTGGCCGATGACAAGAATCGCGTTCAGCATCTGCTTGACCGGCGCAGCCTGTTGCAACGCCGTGCTGCCGGAACCGGAGCCGAGGCGCAACTGATCGCAGCCAATGTTGACGTGCTGTTCATCGTCAGCTCGTGCAATGCGGATTTCAATGTGCCCCGGCTCGAACGGTATCTGGCACTGGCGCATCAGGCGGGCTGCTATCCTGTCGTGGTCCTGACCAAAGCAGATAGCTGCTCGGACCCCGCAGCCTACGCCAAGCAGGCCGAAGCGCTGGCACCGTTTTTGACAGTCCTGACGGTCAACGCGCATGAAGCGTTAGACCTGCAGCAGGTTCTGGCATGGTGTCCGGCGAGTCAGACAGCGGCTTTGGTCGGGTCATCCGGGGTTGGCAAAACAACGCTCGCCAACGGAATGACCGGGCAGGATCAGGCAACAGCCACAATCCGCGAGGATGACGCCCGAGGCCGCCACACCACGACGTCTCGCGTCTTACATCCGATGCAAAATGGCGGTTGGCTGGTCGACACCCCCGGCATGCGCGCCCTGCGCCTGCTCGACGCGCAGGACGGGGTGGACGAAGTGTTCTCGGACATTCTGGAGCTGGCCCAAACCTGCCGGTTCTCGGATTGCCAGCATGAGGCCGAGCCCGGTTGCGCTGTGCAGGCGGCGATTGAAGCAGGCACACTGGATGCAGATCGGTTGGAACGCTGGCGCAAGCTGAGGCGCGAGGATCAGCGCAACTCTGAGACCGTGGCCGAGGCGCGGGCACGCGACAAGGCTTTCGGCAAGATGGTCCGATCTGCGATGCACGGAAAATCCGCGCGGCGCGGCGATTGAAACACGGGCTGAAAAAGGGGCGTCGGTCCGCCGGCGCCCCCCATCAAGCGATCAATCGTGGCCAGAGCACCGCATTTCGGCGGGCAAACACACCGATATGGCCGATCTCCCGAACACCAAACTCTTCCGGTGACAACAGGTGACGGCGTGCTTTTGGACCATAAAGCTCGGCCAACCGCCAAACGGCAGCTTCTGGGACCATCTCATCATCTGTGAAGGCAAAAAGGTCGACGGGAACGTCAGCATCCTGCCACGTAGCTTGCGGCAGTGTGTCTCCGATCTCGGGCAGATAGCTTTGCGGCGCGGTGCACCATTTGCGCCATTGCCAATAGACCTTAGGCGGTAGGTCTGTTCCAAACCCAAGTGCCTTGCCCGGCAAATACCCCAGGCCGCTCACGACCAGAGGCACATGCCCATACCAGAACAACCCGGCCAGAGCGCGGTACGGCCAAGGATGATCGCCCAACTTCACAAGGCCAGAACAGACGCAGATCATGCGATCAATCTTTTCGATATCCGGCTGCACTGGCCCCAGCATCCCTCCAAGCGAATGACCAACTGACCATTGCTGCGACAGCGGGAACCGTCGGCGCATCTCGGCCCGCGCGGCGGGCATGTCCTGCAACGCCCAATCGGCCATCGAAATCTTCGACCGACGCTGTGGGCCCGATTTCGAATGCCCGAATTCCCGGTAGTCGTAGATCAGACAGGCGATATCACGATCCGAGGCCAACCATTGTGCGAAATGCTTGTAGTAGTCTCGCGGAACCCCTGTCGCGCTGTTGACCACCACTACGGTTTCGGGCTGCGCCACGGGCCGGTAGATCCGCCCGGACAGGGCACCATCCCCCACCGGGATCTGAACATCTTCGATCAGCACTGTTTGGTTTGCATCCAACATGGGCATCCTCGGTGGAAAACTGAACTGATGAGTTCACATTGCAACTTGACCCCAGACAGCCCATGCAAGTCAACTGCGATCCCGCTTGACCACGCGTCCACTTTGCGGATCGTCTTTCCGCAGCGCAGAAAGTTCAACTTGACTCAGAATGGTTATGAACGCTAGCGATGGTTCGATGGTTCCCGGCTTTCACAAGAAGTCGGGATGAAAAGGGAACACGGTGCGGTTTTCCCCGGCTTGCTCGGGACGAACCAAATCCGCGACTGCCCCCGCAACTGTAAGCGGTGAGCGATGTCGAAGATCCACTGGCCGAAAGGCCGGGAAGGTCGGCAAAGCGATGACCCGCAAGTCAGGAGACCTGCCATCGTCAACATAACCCAAACTCGGGCGGGGTGTCCGGGCAGGCCGTGACAGACCCTATCTGCCCCACCTGATCCCAGCCCCTGTCCACCGCGCGGAGGGCGCAGGATGATCTGGAAGACGAAGACACATAGGTTCTCAGCAACCATCTGCCAACATACCGGCAAGACTTGCCCTGCATTGGCACGGCTGGCGCGTTCGATGGTTGACGCACTGGACCAAGCCGGTCCGGCGACCACATCGGATTTCGAAATCGAAGGCAGCAGCGACCTGACCCATTGCACGGACGGCTGCCACGCCCGGTTTCGGGCCAGCCAGTCTCGGGTGCGGGTCTATTGCGGAGCGGACCCTAATGCCGACAGCGAGACCCTCCATCGCTACGCCGACCTTATGTTCGGAACCGAAACGAGCAGCCTGCCTAGCGCAGCGATGACATCCCTGCCCTGCGCCATGCTCGAGGCATCAGTGATTGCGCCGCGCAAAACGACCCCGGCGGAACTGCAACTGTCGGCTTAGGAGTCTGCCAAAGCTCGGGCGGGCAAGGTGGCCCAGTGCTTCTGCGCATCGGTTTCGACCGCGCAGGGGCGTAGCTTGCGCAACCGATCCAGCGCTTGGGTTGGAGCCTCGCCGCATTCGATCATCAACCGCAACACAACCATGCCAGAGCGACCACATCCGCCCTGACAATGGACAAGCACGCGCCCTCCGCCAGACAAAGCCTGCCGCGCCGCGGCACTAACATCGGGCCATTGCGCATCAACCTCTGACGGTGGCACGCCGAAATCCTGAATCGGCAGATGCACCCAGCGGCTGGCGCGCCCCTGAACGTCGCGGCCAAAATCGCGGGCTCCAAACTGGACCAGCTCGGCCTCGGTTGTCATCGAAAGCACGAGCCCCGGCCTCCAATCTCCAATCGTTTCAAGGTCGCCTGCATAGTCGCCGCCCTTTCCCGGCATCGACGTTAGGGCAAGTGTGCCCCCGCCCACTTGCAAAGCATGAATGACCAAATTCGTCATGACAGCATCCCCCCGGAAGCGTTGATCCTGACTTTAGGCTTGATTCACAATCTGCAGAGTGTACCCCTGACGCGCCGGTTTCCAAAACAAAATCGTTCTTCAACTCATGTGGACGCGGGCGGCGCAGGCCTCTACGCTGCGGTGACGTTCCGAATCCGCCAGAGCAGACATGACCGACTCAGACAGCCCCGCCTATCAGGTTCTCGCCCGAAAATACCGCCCGGAAACCTTTGCCGATCTGGTGGGTCAGGATGCGATGGTCCGCACGCTCAAAAACGCGTTCGAGGCGGATCGCATCGCGCAAGCCTTTGTCATGACAGGCATTCGCGGAACCGGTAAAACCACGACCGCACGGATCATTGCGAAAGGCATGAACTGCATCGGACCGGACGGAACTGGCGGACCCACGACCGAGCCTTGCGGCCAATGTGAGCACTGCGTCGCCATCATGGAGGGCCGTCATGTCGACGTAATGGAGATGGACGCCGCCAGCCGCACCGGCGTCAATGATATTCGCGAGATTATCGACAGTGTTCGCTACCGCGCTGCCTCGTCCCGCTACAAAATCTACATCATCGATGAGGTCCACATGCTGTCGACCAGCGCCTTCAACGCGCTGCTCAAGACGCTCGAGGAGCCGCCGGCGCATGTGAAGTTCATCTTTGCCACAACCGAGATTCGCAAGGTTCCCGTCACGGTTCTGTCGCGCTGCCAACGCTTCGACCTGCGCCGGATCGAACCCGAGGATATGATCGGCCTGCTACGCAAGATCGCCTCTGCTGAAAGCGCTGAGATTGCCGAGGATGCGTTGGCGCTGATCACCCGTGCTGCCGAGGGATCTGCTCGCGACGCGACCTCATTACTGGATCAGGCGATCTCGCATGGGGCCGGAGAGACGACGGCAGATCAAGTCCGCGCGATGCTGGGTCTCGCGGATCGTGGCCGGGTTCTGGACCTCATGGACATGATCCTGCGGGGCGATGCAGCTGGGGCGCTGACCGAGCTTGGTGGCCAATACGCCGAAGGGGCTGACCCACTGGCCGTGCTGCGTGATCTGGCCGAAATCACTCATTGGGTTTCTGTCGTGAAGATCACCCCCGATGCGGCCGAAGACCCCACTGTTTCCCCGGATGAACGCGCCCGGGGCCAGCAGATGGCTGAGGCCCTCCCCATGCGGGTGCTGACTCGGATGTGGCAGATGCTGTTGAAAGCGCTTGAGGAAGTTTCAGCCGCCCCCAACGCCATGATGGCCGCCGAAATGGCGGTGATCCGACTGACTCACGTGGCCGACCTGCCCAGCCCGGAAGAGCTGATCAAACGGCTGCAGGATACGCCTCCGCCCCCAAACGGCGGCCCAAGCGGCGGGATGCCAATCCAAAGCAACAGTGCGGCCCCGGTTGAAGCCCGCGCCGCTACAAGCTACGCCCCCGCGCCACGCGGGTCCGGCGGCGCACCAGTCGCCGCCTTGGCGCAAGATACACAGACGGCACTGGCGCGATACCCAAGTTTCGAACATGTGGTCGAGCTGATCCGGAACAACAGAGACGTCAAGCTTCTGGTCGAGGTCGAAAACGGCGTGCGGCTGGTGTCTTACCAGCCGGGACGGATCGAATTCACCCCATCGTCGCAAGCCCCAACCGATCTTGCACCACGACTGGGATCGGCCTTGCAGCGTTGGACTGGCAACAGATGGGCGGTATCCATCGTGTCGGATGGTGACGCTCCGACAATCGCTGAAATCCGCGATAAAGCCGAACTTGCGCTTAAAGAAGAGGCTACGGCGCATCCGCTTGTTCAGGCCGTTCTGGCAAGTTTTCCCAAGGCCAAAATCACCCGGATCGAAACACCGGAACAACGCGCCGCCCAAGTCGAGACCGAAGCCCTGCCCGAGGTCGAAGATGAATGGGATCCTTTCGAAGAAGACTGACCTCTATACAAAACCAAACCCTCCCGCGCCCGCCACGGGCAATCGGCTAAAGCCGATCACCCTGGGCGGCCTTGGGCCCGGCAGCGCTCGGGCTTTGCCCGAGCGCTGC
>NZ_JBQFYA010000021.1:0-58533 GCF_056541245.1 Ruegeria sp. AI3 | reverse complement strand
CCTCTATCTATCCCGCAAGCGGCCCCAATGACCGCTTGCATCCGCAAAACAGTCCTTTGACTAAAGCTGTCGGATGACTGCTTCGAGCCCAAAGCAGAAGTTTGAATGGATCTACTGCTCGCATGACTTTAGCCATCAAAACAAGTTGTCCCGTCTGGCATCCGCTTTCACGCAAAAATCTCGACACAATCAAATAGTTGATTTTGTATTGCGTCTTTGGCCAAGTATTAGTTGGAACCATAGAAGGAACGACAATGAAGAAGTTTTTGACGCCCACCGCTGTACTACTTGGGGCTCTGACGGTTGCAGCATGTGAAGATACTGGCAGCTCGACTGTGTCATCAGAACTCACTCCGGCCCAGCAGGCATGCCTCCGTGATGTCGCCAATACGACGAACAATTCGCAAGTCGTGGTGCTGTCGTCTGCGTTCAGCGAGGCGGGAACACAAGTAACCGTCGGCGTTGGCGAGGATCGTGCCGCATGGAATTGTATTGCTTACAGTGATGGCGCGACAGCTGGTATCGAGTTCCTGGGCGACGAAGGCGCATTGTGATCAATTTGGTGCGCGGCTGAACACCGCCGCGCAACACTGGCTTGCTCTTCGGAAAACTCGACTTGGTTTGTAGAATAACCACCATCGTATTCGCGATCTTTTACCTGCTGGCTTTGTTTGTGTTCTTGACGGGTACATTTGGCTGGTTTGAACAAGAAAGAGACCCTTTGTCTGGGGTGTTCCTTTTGCCGTTGGGATTGCCTTGGATACTTGTATCGGACTTGGTTTCAGAGCCATTCAAACCGTGGTTCGCAGCGATTGCACCCGTGCTTAACCTGTTGGCATTGGTCTTAACTTGCAAATGGGCACGCAGTTTGCGCCAGAAGTGAAGGCGGAGCTCTGTCTCACCAAAAAGGAGGAAAACATGGGAAAAGTGATCTTGGGTATTGTGATCGGGCTCGTCTTAGGTGTGGTTGGGGCGATGACCTTGGGTGGCGGGGCCGCGATGGGTGTAGGCGTTGCGACAGGTTTGTCCGCCGGTGTCTGCTCCACATTGAAAGGAGCACAAGCCGAGAACCTGATCACCGCCGAGCAAGCGGATCAGATCCTCAACCGCGTAAGTTCCGAAATGGCATCACCGCAAGGAATTGAAACGACGGGCGAGATCGTCGGTAGCGCACAGGCATGCGATGAGTTTCTGTCAAAGTTACAAGAAGCGAAGTGAAGCTCCGCTTTGTACGGAACAAAACTGTAAGAACAAGCTAACAGGGAACCATCTGATGAAACCCTTATTAATCAAAATCTTCACACCCATGTTCGCAATCGCGGGCACAGCTGCTTCTGCAATGTCTGAAGCAGACGACGCTTGTATCGACCATTTGCGGCAGGTTGGTGGACCAGACGGTCAATCCGGAACGATTGAAAGCTCTCAGTTCTCGGAAGCTGGTACGCTCGTCATGCTGCGAGACGCAGGCGGAACACTTTGGCGCTGCATCGCGTACAAGGATGGAAGAATCGGCGAGATGTCGGTTGTCGAGGCGATGGATGATGGAGGAGGAGCCATGGCAGGCGCAGCCGGATCTACTAGTAGCCAACGTGTCAAATTTGATGCTGGTTCAACTGGCGCAGAACTCGTCGGTGAACTCGCGCCCGGAGCGTCGCAGCAATACGTTCTGGGTGCCAAAAACGAACAGTTTCTTTACGTCCGCGTTGCTCCGCGAAATGGCTCCTTGGGCTACGTTATTCGCAACCCCGATGGTTCTGAACTGTTGGGATTGATGTCGGCGGACAAGGAGTATCGAGGGCAGCTTTGGCAATCTGGTGATCATGTTGTGGAGGTTATCAATCGCAGCAACTCTTCCGTCGACTACAACGTAATTTTCGGAATTGAATAGTTGATCAACCAGAAACCCGGAAATGTATTCCCAAAGAAGCTAGGAAAAACAGATGAAATCCAAGTTCCTGTTGGTGATCGGCACGGCGTGTACTGCTGCGCTTGCAGCATGCGACGATAGTGACGGATCGGTGGATGCAAGTGCACCAACTGTGGGCAGCGCTAGCGATCTTTCGTCATTTGAAGGGGCAAGAGCGGGCCAAGCTGAAATGGGCATCCAAAGTCTCGGATTTGAACTCATCCGAAGCGAAGGTCTGACCTCGTACTGGTTTAACAAGGATACTGGTGCATGTGCTCGGATTACGACGTCTGAGGGAAGGTACTCAGAAGTAGCTATGCTGCCATCAGGTGACTGCTGACAAATTTCCATCAATCCCAAATCTTGAAGAAGGAGCTCAAACTTGCATTTCGACCTGGCACACGCGGCGGTCATCGTAGTCGCCTTGATCATCACTAACCTGGCATTGAAATCGGCTGGCGTGATCAACGAAGAAAACAAGCACCAATGGAATTGGAAAGTTTTTCTAGCCTACTTCGTGGTCGTCGTTATCATCAATCTGGTGTGGCCTATTTAAAGTTCCACAGCGGAAAGCTAACTGCCCACTTGATATGGTCGTCGTGAATTAGCCTTTCCGAGAGACTATCAGGTCGCAAAGGTTTGGGCATCAGAGGTTCAAGAATAGAAAGGAGTTGGCATGCGGTTTTTTGCGTCCCTCATATTCATTGGTTTTCTCGCAACCGCTGCGAACTCTGACGTGACCAGTCGAAATGGCGGTCCAACCAACAGTCAAATGCTTTCAAAGGGGGGTGACGGAGGCGTTGATGGTGTCGCTTTCTTTCGCCCAGTCTTAAGCGGAGTGTTGTATCGATCCGGTTTCAAGGGCGGCGACAAGGATCGAACTGGCCTGAGTGAAGGTCAACGCGAAACTCTGTGCAATGAAGGGTTTTCAACCGGTTTTTATGCCGACTTTGGCAAAAACACCGAATACGGTCGCACCAGTTGTGGAAACGGGTCCCTTGACTATCAAAGCGCCAGATCCTCCCGACCCGGTGCTGTCATGGCGTCCATACACGAGGTGATTGAAAACCCTGGAAAGGGCCCTGTTCTGGTGCACTGTATGTGGGGGGTTCATTCCTCAGGTGCATTGTCGGCGATGGCGCTCGTTCAGTTTTGCGGTTGGACAGAAGAAAGGGCCAAGGAATATTGGAATGATGCCCGAAATGGGGCCCCATGTTCAGGCGGGTGCGACCAGTGGATCGACTCAAAATTCTCCAACTTTAGTGTTGACCCCAAGTTGAAAATCTCCACCGAACAACAGGCAGCGATTTGCCCTAAATGATACCGGGAGGACTATCCAAATGAAGTTCAATCTTCTGGGGTCACTTGCTCTCATTGCACCCACTGTCTTGTGGGCGAACGACGATGTTCTAGGTGAAGCCACGACATTTGATAGTCCCAATGGTGTTATGGAACGCTGTATTCGGATCGAAAAAGTTCCAACGGGCGAGTACAAGAACAGCGATCTTGAAGAAGAAACTGCCTATTGCGAGATCGATTTCTATGCCTCCGAAATTGCCATTTGCCCGAAAACCTGGAGCACCAGCCCAGGAATGGCCGTCTACAATATTTCGGAAGGACCTTACATGGGGAACCGTTCTGAATTCGAGAGAAACGCTTGCAAAGAGGGGAAGGCAGCAAAAGATCTGGCCATGGACAGGGTGGCTAAATTCAAGTCCACCATGAACCAAAAAGGCACCAGTGGAACGTTTTCCACGTCTTCACTGCTTTACTATCATTTCTCCAGATATTTCGACGCGACTGTCAAAGTTCCAGTCGCCGTTTGGCGTAGCATGGACGCCCAGGCGCATTTCTCCGAGGTCGCCGAGCCTGGCCTTGCGATTTCTGGTGGCTCTCATGGCGGGCGCATGAACCACGAAGGCTGGCGGGTCTTCGCAGCTGCGGATGCTGACCCGAACTCATACCAGCCAACCGACGATCTGTTCACCGCAGATCGAACGCAAATATATGGTGTGCTGCTTGATAGCCCTGGGCATCGATACGGCTCGGAAATCAACGGCACCCGTAAATCTGGTTGGGGGAAAGGTCAGAACCGCGATTTTCAGGAAACCCCCGCTTTCTTGGCTTTGCGGTCTTCAAAACCATTGTCAGAGGCAATCGCAGAGGGCGTCGGAGAAGGCAGAAAAGACCGGATGATCAACAAGGATCTCGGTCCCGATGTCAGCGACCAACAGATGGCATTTTGGATGCAAGAACTCTCCGAAATTGTTCTCCTCGACTTCATCTTTAGCCAGCAGGACCGCGTAGGAAACATAGACTTCTCACCCTATTGGTATTGGGTCGAAGACGGAATGCTGAAGCATAAGAAAGCGAAGCACCATCAGCCAAAGGATGGAGATGTTCCTGCCCACGCGCTTTTGATCCGTCGAAGCAATCTAAACGACAACGATGCTGGGGGGCGGGTCGAGTATGCCAACTTCTCGAAATCTACTCAAATGCTGGAGAAAATGCGGCACTTCTCTCCAAGCACCTACCGGCGCTTGGTTGCTTTGAATAATGATCTTCAATCTCAAGGTCCCGTCTACGGCTGGTTGTCGCAAAGCTTTGGGTTGTCAGACAGTCAGATTGCCCAAGTTGTGAAAAACACCGAGCTGGCAACGTCCATTCTCCAGGACAATTGTTCTAATGGTGATTTAATGTTCGACTTGGATCCTGTCGCATTCTTTTTGAGAAACGACACCGAGGTAGAGGCAGTGGACTGCAATGCCCCGTGAGCTTTCCACCCTTTTTACGGCGTTCATTTGGACCGCTCTGATCGCCTGCAAAGCGGTGGCATTGGATGTTATCGTCATATCGGATCTGAACGGAAGCTATGGTTCGGTAAGATACGATGCCCGCGTCGACAAAGCGATTGAGCGGATAGTCGAGATTGATCCCGATTTGGTTATTTCGACCGGAGATATGGTTGCGGGGCAGCGCATCCCCAACTTATCCGACAAACAGGTCAGGGAGATGTGGAAGGCGTTTCACGAGGCCGTATCAGACCCTTTAGAGGCTGCCGGCATTCCATTTGCGGTCACGCCTGGGAACCATGATGCCTCTGCGTACCGTGGGTTCGAGCGTGAAAGAAAAATATACGCAGAAGAATGGGAACCAAGAAAACCAGACGTCGACTTCCTGGTTTCGGATGACTACCCGTTCTTCTACGCGTTTGAGATGCAGGGCGTAACGTTTGCATCTTTGGATGCTACGACCTTAGGGCCGCTATCCGGTGATCAACAGGACCGACTTGTGGAACTGGGTGCAAATGGAGACCCGATTGTGACTTTCAGTCATCTTCCGCTTTGGCCCTTCGCGATCCAGCGCGAACGCGAAATCATCGGTGACTCAACACTTGAGAAAATCTACCTGGAAAGCGGTGTCGTTCTGCACCTGTCAGGCCACCATCATGCCTTCTATCCCGGTTGGAAAGACGGTGTGGCCTACGTCTCTCAAGCTTGTTTGGGAGGTGGTCCGCGTCGGCTTATTGGCGATAGCGCCAGATCACCTCACAGCTTCACTCATGTTAAGTTCCAGCCGAACGGAGAGTTTGGGATAGCAGTATATCGAGGGCCTGATTTCGAAAGGTCGGTAAACTTCAAGTCGCTCCCGAAAGAGATCAGATCTCCGAATGCTGTTTTGAAACGATTAGACCTTGTGAAATGACTAGAGGTTGAGTTTCAGTTCGACTTTTTCTGGGACCAGATCGTTTACCATCTCTTCTATCCGGGCTTCTGAAAGTCCTCCCGAGGTGATGAAAAGCAACGAAACGCGAGATTTTCCTGGGACGTGGTGTTTTCTGACAAGCTTCCAGCCAGCGTCTGCGGCCATGGCTTCAATGTCTCGGCTGACTTTCAATGAGTGTTCTTCATCCGAAGCCTTGAGCGAAACTTCCACGCCCTTGTTTCGCCCTCCGAGCCAAATGAAGCACCAACACACAATCGCCACCAGAGTGGCCATCAGCGGTAAGCCCAAACCGACGGCAAGACCAAGAACCGTTACGATTATCATTTCGACTGTATCGACCGGATCATCCAGATTGGAGCGGAACCTGAGCAACGCGCCGATGCCAAAAATAACGAACCCAATCATTGACCCGTGCTGGACTACCAGGAATCCCACAGCCATTCCAATTAGCGCGTAAAGGAAGAACAGTCTGGGCATAACCAGATCGCTGACACTTCGGCGTGCTTTACGTCGAACGGGATGATAAACAATCAAAGCGGTCAAAATGATCGTTACAATGACGTCTAGCGTGAAAAAGTAGAGTTCCTGCTTGCCGCGGAACTGAGTCCAGCCTCTTTCAATCACTATCTCTGATTCGGACGTTCCTGCGAGCAAGGAAGCAGGATCAATTTGAGAATAGCCAATACTAGGCAAAAGCACGGCCGAAAGGACCGATGCTATTGAAAACAGCTTACTCAAAAGTCTTTCCCTCCCGCTGTACCGTCGAATAGTCGCTCCAAAGTGCGTAACTTGAAGCAATCACTCCACACCTCTCGACCAAGTCGCACGCCCATAAACTAATTCAACCCTATGAATTTACATTCGGTAAAGCCTTGCGGGATCAAACATCATACTTCCGCAAAATACTGTGTTAGGTTGGACAACATCGATTTTTGATCGAATATGAACCAGATCCACACAAGCGCAGATTTATCTCGAATGAACCAGTCAAATGACCGGCACAAACGAAGAGTAGCGAAGGTAATTTGCGCGAGCCTTGCTGTGGTCGCCAACACTTTGGCGTTAACCAGCCCAGTGAGAGCGCAGACTGATATGTTGGAACTTATTGAGTCTTACAAAGTGGCAGACAAATCAGAGGGCTTTTCTGAGCCATCCGGATTGTCGCTTTCCAGTGTTCATGGATTCTTGTGGGCAGTAAGCGATGAAGCATCGAAGCTGCACCTTCTGGGAGTAGATGGAGAGCTAAAGAATTCGTTCAAACTTCCAGAACATCTAGGTGCAGACTTGGAAGGTGTCGCTGGAAGAAATGATGGGTCTGTATTGCTGTTACAAGAAACTGACCGATCTATTGTAACGGTCCAACCTACGGACCCAATCAAAGTCAATTCTACTCCACTTTCTTCACTCAGGGGCTACGGCAAAGTTGCGGAAATGCTTGCTGAGAACCCTTTGAACAAGGGACCGGAAGGGATCACTGTAGATCAAGACTCTGGGCAAGTATTCGTAGTCATTGAGGGCCAGCCAAGGCTTCTGCTCGTCATTTCCTCGGAAATTGATGAAATTATTGGAGTAGTTCCATTAACGGCTGAAGCTGGTTTTGTTTCATCTCGTGCCGACGATGACGAATTAGACATCAGCGGGATCGCCTGGTCCGGCGAGACCAAGTCTTTATGGATACTCAGCGATGAAGGGCGCCGAATATTCGTTTTTGATCCTGAAGTTCTGACGGTCAAAACTATCGACTTAATTTACTCCAAAAAGGATGAAGTAAAGGAAGTGAAGAACCCTGAGGGGATAGCTTTGGATGAAAGTGGTGGCGTTCTATACATCTTGACCGATGATGGAAAAAAGTCACGCCTCTACGCATTTGTCTTACCGCAAGTTTGATTCCCGAAACAAACTCGCATTGGCTTGTCGCATTCAATTGTACAAAAAGGAAATGGCCACCTCTTCCCGCATCTCGGGAGTTGCGAATCCCAGTTTCGAATGTCCGGTTTGGGCTGCGACCAGCTATTCATGCAGGCCGCGGAGAATGGCCACGTCGGAGCCCAAAGCAGACACACCCGTAGCAAAATGATATGGTCATAGAACCAGAGGCGCTCATACATTCAGGAACCGTACTTTACGGAGGTAGGACGAATGATAATGCGCATCTTTCAGGTCGTGACTCGGCCAGGCAAAGAGGAAGAGTTCTGCAAGTTCTTCCATGAAACAGCTATACCCTTGATGAGAGGTACTAAGGGCATCGTTCAAGTGTTTCCTGGTACCGCACGTGCTGACACACCACGAGAATTCAGCTTTGTCATGGTGTGGGAAAACCTAGAGGCTCTAAAGGCTTTTGTCGGCGAAAACTACCAGAGCCCGCATATCGATCCGGCGAAGGCGGAATTGGTCGAGTCGCGTTCTATCAAGCATTATGAGCTGGTCCAATAAGGGCCATGGCTGAACACAAGGAAACAACTCGGGGGAAAAATGATCAAAGGGAAATGCGGCTGCGGAGCCGTAACGTATCAGATGACATCACAACCCATGTTCGTGCATTGCTGCCACTGTAGCGAATGTCAGCGACAAACCGGAGCAGCCTACGTCTTGAACGCCATCATTGAGGCTGATCGCGTGACGTGCAAAGGGCCAATCACCGAAAATGAGCTCTCCACTCCAAGCGGGAAAGGTCAGATTATTACGCGCTGTGGGGATTGCGGCGTCGCCGTTTTTAGCAGCTACATGATCCGCCTTGGAAAGCTAAGGTACGTGCGCGTCGGAACACTGGACAACCCGGATCAATGTCCTCCGGATGCACAGATTTTCACGAGCAGCAAACAGGCCTGGGTGCCACTCAGCGAGGACATTCCTATCTTCGAGGAATTTTACAAATTCGATGAGGTGTGGCCGCAGAATTCGTTGGAACGTTTGGAGACTGCTTTATCCTGACGGATCAGTCGCTGAGGCTGAATGGCGGCGTTTGTCCGCAAATAGGCGTTTGCAAAGCCCGACGAGCAAGGCCCGTTTTGGGCTGAAAACACTACAAAGCCACAGCCGCAAATCGCAGGATTAAAGTTTGTCGCGATAGTTGTGGGTGTCTGAGTCTGGTAGCGACATCCGCAAAGCAAACTCGAAAAATCGTTCATTCTTTGGTATCAGGCACACCCAATTTTTGCAGATCCTCTACCCACCGATTGAGATACGCCTCACTCTCGAATGGCGCATTCATCGCCTCTTGGATAGTGAATTCGGGATTGGCCGCTAGAAACTCATCGATAATAGTCTGCGCATCACTGGGAAGACCAAGGCGTAAAAGAATTGGCGCGTAGGTGCGTTTCAAGCCGTCGGGTATTTCGTTCATTTGTTCAACGGAAGCCTTTGCATCTTCATACTCCTCGGTGAAGTACTGAGCCCAACCCAGATTCCAAAGATACCAGTCTTGGTGATGTGGGTTCAGCCGGATCGCCAGTTTCATGCGCTCAACGGCTTCAGGCGCCTTGCCGCCATAGACGAGAGGGTCGATGGAATCTGCCAGAACGGATGCCGAATTTGGATTCAGAGCAATTGCTTTGTCGTAAAGCGAAGCAGCCCGCTCAAGGTTACCGCTTTGAGTGGTTGCATTGGCTAAGACCCAATGACCTTTGAAATTGAAGGGTTCCAGTTCAATGGCTTTCCGCGCCATCTCAAACGCGCGCTCCAGTGATTCCTCGCGCGTTAAAGAGTTCGTCCACCCCCAACGATACCCGTTAATATGTGCCCAAGCGTTTTCGACATACGCCCCGGCATAGTTCGGATCGAGAGCAATGGCTTTTGCGCTAAGCTCTTCCGCCCTTATGTTTCCTTCTTTTGTGAAGGTAAACCACTCCTCCTGCGCGCGTTTGCGCAATTCGTAAGCGCCAAGACTATCAGTAGGCTGATGCTTAAGACGGCTGTACTCTGCCAAATCGATATTCGTGGAGAGAAGCGAAGCTATGGTTCGCGTTATCTCATCCTGTACTGAAAATATGTCCTGTAGGTCTCGGTCATAGCTGTCTGCCCAGATATTCTGGCCCGTCGTCGCATCAATGAGTTGGGACGTCACGCGCAAACGCTCACCGGCAATTTGAACGCTCCCCTCAACAATATAGCGAACACCCAATTCTTCTGACACTTTCTGTATATCTGCCGGAGTGTCCTTATATGAAAATGTCGAATTTCGGGCGACTACGAAGAAGTCTGAAAAACGGGACAAGGCGGTCAAGATGTTCTCACTCAGTCCGTCGCTGAGGTAATCTTGGCTTGGGTCGTTGTTGAGATTGTCGAACGCCATGACCGCGATGGAGGGTTTGCCAGACAGGGCTGCGGCTTGTTCATCCGTGTCCGGGGATTGCACCACGGACCAAGGTTGAAGCCATGCCGCGACTACTAACGCCAGTACAATTGCGGTGCAACTAACCGTGGTTAGGCGATTTTTCCAAGGCTTGTTCGTAAGTGGCACGATAGGAGAAACGATGGCTTTCGCCTTTTTATCCATTGCAAGGCAGTAGATGTGAACGGGTTCGGAGATATTCTTGACCTCTCGCATCCCCAAATCTTCGATGGTGAGATCGAGCTTGGTATGGACCTGTTCGAAAACGCTAGCCGACATGTAAATGCCATCCGGGACAGCCAGGCTTTCAATGCGTGCGGCGACATTTACACCATCCCCGTGAATGTCATCCTGATCGACGACAATGTCGCCAACATTGAGACCGATCCGGTATCGCACCTGCGAATCTTGCGGCAGGTCCGCATTAGCGACGCTTACATAGTGTTGCATGTCCAACGCACACCGAACGGCCTCAACTGCACTTGCAAACTCAAGAAGCAAGCCGTCGCCCATCAATTTGACGATGCGCCCATGTCGCGAAGCGACAATTGGTTCAAAAAACTGCTCGCGATGGGATTTGACCCTTGCAAGCGTGCCGGCTTCGTCATTTCGAATAAGACGGCTATAGCCAACCACATCGGCGGCAAGTATCGCTGCTAGACGTCTTTCCAAAGACTGAACTCCCACAGTGGGCACCACGCTAAACGCAAAATTGCTTCTAGGCCAGATGCGCTAACCGAACACACATTTCCAAAAAGAGCGATTGTTAAGTCTAGATAAGGCATCAGCCTTGAAGCTGTGCCTGACTGCGAAGTGCAGTAGCTCATAAAATGTCCGCTTGGGGCTGCGACCCGCCAACCATGCAAACCGCAGAGAACGGCAATACTGAGCCCAAACCGGCAGATTTCTGCACCTATTTCGACTGTCCGCTTCCGGACTGCCGCCCAGGATAAAGAAACAGACTATCTCGATAATGCGGATAACGGCATCAAAGTTGGCCTGACAAAGTGGCAACGCTATTGGAGTGCTTTAGTCAATGCAGAGACCAGCGCGTTCGGATCTTCCTCCATGCGGGGGAGTAGTACTGTTCTCACGACGTCGTTCAATGCCCTATCCGCTCGGGCAGCGGCTGGGTCATCGTGATCGACGAAGACTTCGAATGCTTCAGTGGCGGCTAAGACTGCGCCCGGCACATGCGCCACGCCCTGTAGCAATGCGCTAATGCCCAAATGTTCCACTTGGTTGCTATTAGTAGGGGGGCCGACGAACGCGGGATTGAACCCGTCAACTCCCCAAACCTGGCTCGCGGTTAGGCCTTCGCCCGTTGCATATTGATGGATGTGCGGCACACTAAAGTGGCCGATGTAGCCGTGGCTCCACAGGGGGCGGTGCGTTAAGGGATTGTACCTGCTTGTGCCTGATAACAGAGCTTGCCAGATCAACAGAGTGGCCTGTCCCTCTGTCTTGGCATGGCGTTCACGCTCTGCTCGCGCACTCTCTGGCAGCGTTTCGACATAGTTACGGGAAAGCGGCAGCAGCGCCAAGCGACCCGGATTAGGCGCAGTGCAACCAAGATGGCACAGAACTATTCAGAGGGTTGGTACTTTGCCGATTGCGACGATCTTTTACTCGAGTGAAAACGAGTGGACGCGAAGTACTACAAGGAAGTGTTGTTGCAAGATCTCAGCGTGTAAATGCAAACGTGTTTGTTTCCAATGCGGCAAGGAAAGTTATTGAATGCATCGCAAAACGCTGTTTCGAGAACCGCAGACGAAACGAGCCAATAGTTGTTCCATCGCAAAGTGCCTACTGATTAAGAATAAATAATGTTCGCGTAATCGTTACCAAAGCTTCGAGCACCAAGTCCATTGTACTTCATATCACTGGGTTAAAAGGGTGTTTTAGTAACAATGGTTTATGAAATCGGTGTAGACATGGCGCTCTCGGCCATGAAGGTATCTTCGGTTGTAAGTGAAAGAGATGACCAACTCTACGCAATGGGAGTCTGTGAGGCGATGGGACTTACACCTCGTGAGGCCGCCTTAGTAATTTTGGCTAAAGAGAGTGAATTTGTTAAGCCCAGAGAAACGGAAATATGCATCAAAAAATGGGCACGCGAAGGAAGTCTGAATCCGACAGAACCCGCGGTCGCCAGTGCCCTTTCGAGGCTCGGCTATAACGAGATTTAGGTTCTTGTCAGAAGGGCTTTGCTTGAGCGGGGTGGGGGTGTTGCCTAGCGTCTGGGAATGACCAAACCTGCCTCTTTCAAGTACTTCAAAACCAGTCCCGAGATCATCCGCCTTGCGGTGATGCTGTACATCCGTTTCCCGCTCTCGCTTCGGAATGTCGAAGACTTGTTGCACGAGCGAGGCATCGATGTGAGTCACGAAACTGTTCGGTATTGGTGAAATAGGTTTGGCCCAGTGTTTGCTGCTGAATTCCGAAGAAAGCGTGTTCAGCAGCTGAGCGCATTCTCCAAATGGAAGTGGTACGTGGACTAGCTTTTCGTGAAGTTGAGTGGCAAGAGACACTACCTCTCGCGGGCTGTTTATCACGAAGGCGATGTATTGGAAGCCGTTGTTACCAAACGCCGAAACAATGCTGCAGTACTGAAATTCCTCAAGAAGTAGATGAAATGACACGGTAAAGCGAAAACCGTCGTCACGGATCGCCTCGCATCGTACAAGGCCGCTCTCAGAGAGCTTTGCGCTACCAAAAAACAAAGGACGGGTAGGTGGCTCAACAACGGAGTCGAGAATTCACACCTTCCTTTCCGACGACTCGGACGCGCGATGCAACGTTTCAAACAGATGCGAAGTTTGCAGAAGTTTGCCGCCGTCCATTCCTCAGTATACAACCACTTCAAACAGGAAAAATCGCTGACCCGCAGAGATACATTCAAGCTAACACGCACCGCCGCTCTTGCCGAGTGGCGTCAACTTTGTTCCGAATAGGTACGCAATTTACGCGGCAAACAAAGACTGGTTCGAATTCATCTGACAGCACCTTCGCGTCTATTGCAGACACAAAAGCTTGACCCGTCCCGAGCCTAAATCGAGCCACAGTCGTTTTCATGTATTCAATGGAAGGTTTGATGAATACTTGAGGATGTTTCCAGCAGAGCTCTTTCGATGCTTTCTTTTTGTCGCGCAAATCGCGTCGTTGGCACTGGAATTGAGATCGCGTGCAGGTCTCCGACCCAGTCGACGAAAGAAAACCCGATCGCCGACACGCCGGCGGAATGCTCGTCCAAATCATAGGCAAGGCCCTGTTCGCGGACCGTATTCAGTTCGGAAAGGAACTCATCCAAATTCCTTTGTATACCATTCCGTTCCCATTCGTTTTGAATGAGCTTTGTCGCATCTTCTTCATCGAGTTGAGCGAGACAAGCTTTCCCATTTGCAGTGGTGGTCAGTGGAAAAACCTCGCCCACTTGCGAAACGGTCGTCAACCGATAGACACCTGGGACCTGATCTAAGAAAACCATGCCGATACCGCGCATGACGGCGAGGTCTGTGGTTTCCCCGGTCTTTTGGGTCAGTTCTGTCAAAAGCAGCCGGCAGTGTTCGACGATGCTGTACTGCGCGGCACCCGCGAGAGCGCTTAGTTCGGGGCCGAGCCTCAAGCCACCTCCATTTGCATCTGCTATGACAAGTTTTTCTTCAGCAAGTGCACTTGTGATTCTCTGTACCGTAGAGCGGGGCAGGTCAACACGCTCGGCGATTTTCCCCAAGCTCATTCCGGATTGGCTTTCTTTTAGAACACGCAAAATAGAGGCTGCTCTGGAAATGACCTGAATGCCACCTTTATCCGGTTTTTCAGACATTTAACCTACCCCATTCTGTCTTGGCATCGTAGCTTTGGATGCCTGGCGATTTTTTAGTGTTGTATCACAATGCGGTGCAAGTCAACCGTATAGTGAGTTTTAAGTTGACCGTAATGCGGTGCGCGTGCATCATCATACGGGACAGGTGGGGAGGCCACCCAGACAACTGAAAAGCGAACACCGCCGCGTTGCCGGCGAACAAAGGAGATATGCCCAATGGTCGAAATCCGCGGCATTGAGTTTCAGTCAAACACCGACAATGACATGGGGCTCGAGTTTTACAACCTTAGCCACAGATACGGGTTCCAGTGCCCGAACTGGCCCTATTTCAAAGACGTCCAAATCGACCGAAAGCACTATATGGCCAAGTCCGGCGTGTTGTCTCAGACGATTACCACAACGATGCATGTGACAACGCACATCGATGCTCCAGCGCATGTCGTTCAGGGAACGCCGTTCATCGACGAAGTTCCGCTGCCGCATTTCTTTGGTTCGGGATTGGTCGTCTCGGTTCCCAAGAAGAAGTGGGAGCAAATCACAGGAGATGATCTGGAGAAGGCTTGCGGGCACGCAATCCGCACGGGCGACGTTCTGATCATCAACACTGGTTGGCATAAGCAGTACGAAGACGGTGACTACTTTGCTTATTGCCCGGGGCTTGTTCCTTCCGCTGCCGAGTGGATGATCGAAAAAGGTGTGAAAGTCGTTGGCCACGACACCCAGGCAAACGATCACCCTCTGGCAACGGCCATTGGCCCGCAGCGTAACGGTCCAATTTTGCCACACCTTGAAAAAGAATATCTTGAATGGTCAGGGGGGACACCGTGGGAGGTTGATTTCCCCGAGTGGGAACCAGTGCACAACATGCTGTTCTCCAAAGGTATTCTCGGTATTGAAAATGTCGGTGGGGATCTGGATGCGGTGACAGGCAAGCGCTGCACATTCGCCTTCTTCCCATGGAATTGGGACCGAGGCGACGGCTGCATCATCCGACTGGTTGCGATGATCGACAAGAACCAGTCCTACCGCATCGAAGCTGGCGAAGAATTCTGAACACTCACGGACCGGTCGCCGGTTCGCCGGCGGCCGCCAATAACCTTGAGCGGAGACGGACATGCATCTGAAGCGCTTTCAAGACGCCCAACCCTACGAAGCACCGAACCATTTTGGGTGTCATGGGCTTCGCTTGCAAGGGTTTGAGGAAGGCGGGCCGACAAATCAGTGGATTGGCTTCAGCCAGTTCCTACCGGGTGGTGGTGCCGGGCCGGACTCCACACCTTTTGAGAAAGTCTACGTCGTCTTGGAGGGTGAGATGACCGTCATCGTTGACGGCACAGAAACCATTCTTGGGCCGATGGATAGTTGCACGATCGTACCGGGCGAAGTGCGCAAAATTGAAAACCGCGCCAACCACACCTGCAAAATGCTGGTGGTCATTCCGTATCCGCCAGAAAGCTGAGGACGAAAAGAATGTCTGATCCACTCAAGATGTTTGACGTAAAAGACAACGTCGCACTGATCACCGGAGCATCCGGCGCGTTTGGCACGGTCGCAGCGCGCGTCTTGGCCGGAGCTGGGTGCAATCTGGTTCTGGCTGCGGGCAATCAGGACGCGCTCAACGAGATCGCCAAAGAGTGCAAGTCGCTTGGTGCGATCGTCGTTGCGGTGAATACGCGCCCGTCCGACGAGGCATCCTGCAGTGCGCTGGTAGAAGAAGCAGTCAATAATTTTGGTAGGCTCGATATTCTCGTTGTCGCGTCCGGTATGAACAAAGTTGCGCCGATCAACGAAATGGCGCCAGAGACCTTCGACGCAGTGATGGACGCCAATGTGAACCAAAGCTGGCTGTTGGCACGCGCGGCGGCGGCGCACATGAAGCAAAGCGAATACGGCAAGATCATTTTCGTCAGTTCCGCGCGCAGCATCCTGGGTCACCCAGCTGGCTACACGGCGTATTGCGCGTCAAAGGCTGCTGTGAATGGGATAACCAAAGCCTTAGGATGTGAGCTAGGTCCAACAGGGATCACCGTCAACGCGATCGCGCCAACGGTATTCCGTTCGCCTTTGACGGCTTGGATGTTCGAAGACACCGACGAAGCGAAGGCAGTGCGTGACGGTTTCCTGACCCGTGTTCCCAAAGGACGACTTGGTGAGCCTGAAGACCTTGCGGGTCCTCTTTTGTTTCTCGCGTCGCGGGCATCTGATTTTTACACCGGGCATATCCTTCATGCCGACGGCGGATACACGGCGGGTTAAAGAATGGCGCGCAAAAAGCAGCAGATAGCGGTAATCGGCGCGGGTCTTATGGGGCACGGTATCGCCCTGACCTTAGCAAAAGCAGGTCAATATGTGGCCATCACAGATCCCGTTGAAGAGGCGCGCGCTACCGTGCCTGACCGCATTCGTGCCAGCATGGCTGCGATGGGGGATGACGAGGTCACAATCACGAAAACCCTCAAGATGATTGAGATTTTTGCGACGACGGAAGGTTCGGTTCGAAACGCCGACGCTGTGTTCGAAGCGGCACCGGAAAAGCTGGAGCTCAAGCAAGCGATTTTTGCTGAGATCGAGGCGCACGCACCAGAGACCTGCATCCTCGCTTCAAATACGTCGGTCATGCCCATCACTCAGATCATGTCTGGATTGCGGCTGAAAAGACGCGCGTTGGGGACGCATTGGTGGAACCCGCCGCATATGATCCCGCTAGTTGAAGTTATCAAGACGGAATGGACAGATCCCAAGATCGCGCAAACCATGTTCGATCTGCTGAAGGACGCAGGAAAAACTCCGGTGATGGTCGAGAAGGACGTGCCCGGTTTTATCGGCAATCGCCTTCAGCATGCGCTGTGGCGCGAAGCGGTCAGTCTGGTGGAAAACGGTATTTGCGATGCGGAAGCCGTTGATACCGTGATCAAGTCCAGCTTTGGGCGGCGATTGGCAGTCCTTGGCCCGTTGGAAAACGCAGATCTGGTTGGTACTGACCTAACACTCGATATCCACGAAAACGTACTACACGATCTTGAGGCGCATAAAGGCCCTTCATCCTACCTCAAGTCGCTTGTCGATGCGGGCAAGCTGGGCATGAAATCAGGCGAAGGTTTCAGGAAATGGGCCGAGGGCGAAGCAGATCAGATTCGCCAACGTGTCGCGAAACATCTGAAAAATCTCGAGAAGACTTTGTAAGATCAATCAAACACTGGCGGGAGGCCGGTGAAGGGAGGACGCAATGACAAAGACTTTTAAGACGGCCACAAGGCGCGGTTTTATTGCCGGGGCTACGGCGGCAATCGCTGCTCCGGCCATCCTCCGGGCAACGCGTGCTTATGCGGCAAACCCGACGCTAAGGATTGGCAATGTCAGCCCGCGTACCGGTCCACTGGCTGGTTTCGCCGAGGCTGATGAATATGTGCTTCAAGCCATTCAGCAGGTCTTTTCGGCCGGGTTGGACAATAACGGAAAGACTTGGAACGTCGAGATCATCTCAAAAGACAGCCAGTCCAACCCCAACCGCGCAGCCGAGGTCGCCGCTGACCTGATCTTGGGCGATGAGGTCGATATCATCGTAGCGGCTTCAACGCCGGACACGGTGAACCCTGTTGCGGATCAGGCAGAGATCAACGAAGTTCCCTGCATCACGACTGATTGCCCTTGGCAGCCCTATTTCTTTGGCCGCAATGGTGTTCCGGGTGAGGGTTTTGAAACGACCTATCACTTCTTCTGGGGTTTGGAAGACGTGATCGCGGCGTTCCTTGATATGTGGGATAAAACGGGTGTCACAAAAACCGTCGGCGGTCTATTCCCCAACGATGCCGACGGTAATGCTTGGGGCGATGCGGAACTGGGCCTGCCTAAACCGCTCGCCGCAGCTGGCTACACGTTGACCGATCCCGGTCGCTATCAGCCTTTGTCCGACGACTTCTCAAACCAGATCGCAGCGTTCAAGGCTGCCGACTGCGAAATCGTCACGGGTAACATGATCCCACCTGATTTCGCTACGTTCTGGAGCCAGGCCGCCCAGCAAGGGTTCAACCCAAAGGTCGTGACCATTGGCAAGGCGCTTCTGTTCCCATCCGTCATTGAATCGCTGGGAGACCGCGGTGACGGGTTGTCGACCGAGGTCTGGTGGTCCCCGCATCATCCGTTCTCGTCCTCACTCACCGGCATTTCCTCGAAAGACCTAGCCGAAGGTTATACCGCAGAGTCCGGTCGCCCCTGGACTCAACCCCTTGGCTTTAAACACGCTCTGTTCGAGGTCGTCGCTGATGTCATCAAACGGGCGGATGATCTGGAAGACCCGTCTTCGATCATTTCGGCAATCACCTCAACCAACCTGAACACAATTGTCGGGCCGGTGAACTGGGGTGATGGGCCGATGAACAACGTCACCAAAACTCCGCTGGTCGGAGGCCAGTGGCAGAAGTCCGGAGACGCCTATGAGCTGCAGATTGTTGCGAACAGCACCGCGCCCGAAGTTCCGATCACGGCCGATATGAAACTGCTGGGCTGACCAGACATTCGGCGCCGATCTTGGTGCCGAACCCTCCATCCGAGAGAAGCATGACGACAATCTTGAGACTCCAAGACCTGAGCAAGGCATTTGGCGCGGTAACTGTCGCCGATGCCATGAGCTATGAGGTCCACAAAGGCGAGGCTCTCGGGGTAATAGGCCCCAACGGCGCTGGCAAAACCTCGATGTTCAATCTGATCACTGGGACGCTCAAATCCAATTCCGGGGTGATAGAATTCAGTGGGCAAAACGTCACCAAATGGAGCGCGGCAAAGCGCAGCCATGCAGGCATCGCGCGTTCTTTTCAGGTCCCGCAGCCGTTTTCGGGCATGACTGTTTTCGAAAATGCGATGATCGCCGCCACGCAATCAGCTGGCATGCACGGACATCAGGCCGAAGACTTTTGTCTGGAGGTTCTGGACCAAACAGAACTGCTGCCCAAGGCAAACGTTCTTGCTGGTAGCCTGACTTTGCTGGAGCGCAAACGCCTGGAACTAACACGTGCGCTTTGCGCCAAGCCCAAACTGCTGTTGCTGGATGAGATTGCAGGTGGTTTGACCGAAGCCGAGTGCAAGTCACTGGTCCAGACCATCAAAGACGTCCACGCCGCTGGCGTCACCATCATCTGGATCGAACATGTTGTGCATGCGCTGCTGGCCGTCGTGGATCGTCTGATCGTCATCGACTTTGGCAAAAAAATCGCGGAAGGCGAGCCACAGGCAATCATGGAAAGCGCTGAAGTAAAGGAAATCTATCTGGGGATCGAAGCCGATGCCTGACTCAATTCTTCAGACACGCGGTTTGAACTCCTACTACGGCGATTTCCAAGCGCTCTATGATGTCGAATTGGACGTCGGCGAGGGAGAAGTTCTGGCCATCATTGGTGCGAACGGCGCAGGCAAGACGACCCTGATGCGGTCAATCACCGGGTTGCTGACGAACGGGCGGGATCAGATTCACTACCGTGGTCAGGATATCAGCCGCCTTCGCGCAGACCAAGTTGCAGTACTTGGCCTCGCCATGGTTCCAGAAGGTCGCCAGTTGTTCCCATCGTTGTCAGTCAAGGAAAACCTGATGATCGGGGCTCAAGTTGGTCGCTCAGGCCCTTGGGATCTGAAAGCTGTCTATGATCTGTTCCCGATCCTTGAGGAGCGCAAAGATCAGGCTTCTACATCGCTTTCGGGCGGTCAGCAACAGATGGTCGCCATTGGGCGTGCCCTGATGTCCAATCCAGATCTCATCCTGTTCGACGAAATCAGCCTTGGGCTGGCGCCGATCATCATTAAAGATATCTACGACGCTCTGCCCGGCATCATCGGTGAGGGCATGAGTGCGATCATCGTCGAACAAGACATCACCAAGGCACTGTCGGTCTCTAGCCGGCTCTACTGCCTGCAGGAGGGGCGCGTTTCGCTGGAAAGCGCGTCTGACACCGTTTCGCGCGAAGACATTTCGCGCGCGTATTTCGGGATCGAATAATATGGAATGGCTTAACGCTATCGTGCAGGGAGCTTTGCTGGGCGGGCTATACGCGCTGTTTGCCGCAGGTCTTTCGTTGATCTTTGGGGTTATGCGGCTAGTCAATATTGCCCATGGCGATCTAATTGTGTTGGCTGCATATCTTGGGCTGACCGTGACGACCGCGACCGGAATGCACCCGATGGCCGCATTAGTGATTGTCGTTCCCGCTATGGCTCTGATTGGGTATGCCCTTCAACGCGGCCTACTGAACCAAACCCTGGGCGACGATATCCTTCCACCGCTGCTTGTGACCTTCGGGCTGAGTGTAATCATCCAGAACGGGTTGCTGGAGGTCTACACAGCCGACCCGCAAACATTGAATGCTGGTGCTCTGGAAACAGCCAGCGTTGCGGTAGGCGGTGTGACCCTCGGGATCTTGCCGCTGCTGACTTTCGGGATTGCAATCGCCGTGATCTGGGGGCTCCAATGGACCTTTTATCACACTGCTATCGGTCGCGCATTTCGAGCGGTGTCCGACAATCAAGACATTGCCCAGCTGATGGGCCTCAATCGCCGACACATCTTTGGCTTGGCCATGGCGCTGGCCCTCGGCGTGACGGCAATCGCCGGTATTCTGCTTGGCATTCGGACAAGCTTTGATCCCTCGATTGGCGGGGGCCGCCTGATCTTTGGCTTTGAGGCTGTCATTATCGGCGGGCTTGGCAACCTTTGGGGCACTCTCATTGGCGGCGTTATTCTTGGCGTCGCGCAAACCATCGGAGCTAAGATTGATCCGGGCTGGCAAGTACTAGCTGGCCATATTGCCTTCCTTGTTATTCTTGCCGTTCGTCCGAACGGCCTCTTCCCGAGGGTTTCCGGATGAACTTGCAGGACTACAGTGTATCTCGGTCATCAAAAGCAGCGCGCGTTGCAGCGATCGTGGCCGCAATCGGTTTGCTTGTTCTGATTGCAGCGCCCTGGTGGGCAGGCCGCGCGGACATGCGCTTGATGGGAGAGCTGTTTCTCTACCTGTCCCTCGCCACTCTTTGGAACCTCATGGCGGGTTACGCCGGTCTCGTCTCGGTTGGTCAGCAGGCTTATGTTGGCTTCGGCGGCTATATGCTCTTTGCGCTCACGATGCTGGGTGGTTTGCACCCACTGGTTGCTATCGCAGCCGCAGGTGCGCTGGGCGCTTTGATCTCGATCCCGGTTGCTGTTCTGATCTTCAGGCTTCGAGGCGCATATTTTGCCATTGGCACCTGGGTCATCGCAGAGGTCTTTCGGCTGAGCTTCGCGCAAATCTCGGCGCTTGGCGGAGGGTCAGGGTCTTCGCTGCCCGTTGCCATCGTGAAATCACTGGCGTCCGGGCGTGCGATGCGAGAAGCGCTCAGTTATTGGCTGGCGCTTGGAGCCGCTGTGCTGGTGGTGACAGCCGTGTATCTCTTTCTTCGTTCGCGCCAAGGGTTGGCGCTGACGGCAATTCGGGACAACGAACTGGCCGCCGGTAGCCTTGGCATCGATATCTGGCGCACGAAGTTCATTGTATACGTCGTCACGTCGGCGTTCACGGCGATGATCGGCGCGCTGATCTTCTTGCAAAAGCTGCGCATATCGCCGGATGCGGCGTTCAGCGTCAATGATTGGACTGCCTTCGTCATCTTCATCGTAGTGATCGGCGGCATCGGTACCATCGAAGGACCGATCATCGGCACACTCGTCTTCTTTGCGCTGCGCGAAACGCTGGCCGACCTAGGAACAACTTACCTGATCGTTCTCGGCGTGGTCGCAATTGTCGTCATGCTCAAGGCGCCAAAAGGCATTTGGGGCGTGATCCGTAGCCGCTATGATCTGCAACTTTTCCCGCTGGGCTATCGCGTAAAGCACACCGGACAATCCAAGGAAAACTGAACCTATGGCCCGTCAGAAAAAGACCATCATTACATGTGCTGTAACAGGAGCGATCCACACACCAACCATGTCGGATGCGCTCCCGTACACTTACGACGACATCGCACGGCAGGCGATCGAGGCCGCCGAGGCCGGAGCGTCGATCCTACACCTCCATGCCCGCAACCCTGAGAACGGGTCGCCATCGGTCGATCCGGACGACTTCGCGCCATTCCTGCCCCGTATAAAACAGGCAACGGACGCTGTTGTGAACCTATCGACCGGCGGATCGCTGACATTGTCCATTCAGGACCGGATCAATCCGGCCAAGACTTTCAGCCCCGAGATGTGCTCGATGAATATGGGTTCGATGAACTTCTCGTTTCACCCATTGGCCAACCGGTATGGCGATGATGATTGGAAATTTGATTGGGAGAAAGATTATGTCGCGAACTCCGATCAGAATATCTTTCGCAACACATTCCGGGATATTCGCGAGGCGGCAGAAACGCTCGCGCCGCATGACATCAAGTTCGAACACGAATGCTACGATGTCGGCCACTTGTATAACCTGAAATTCTGCGTGGATATCGGGTTGTTCAAAGCACCTATTTTCATTCAGTTCATCTTTGGAATCCTCGGTGGTATCGGGCCTGAGGTTGACAACCTGATCTTCATGAAACGCACAGCAGATCGCCTGTTTGGTGATGACTACCGCTGGTCCGTTCTCGGAGCCGGCGGTGCGCAGATGTCGCTTGCTACCACTGCAAGTCAGATGGGCGGCAATCTTCGCGTTGGCCTAGAAGACAGCTTGTTCATCTCACGTGGAAAGTTGGCCGAAAGCAACGCTCAGCAAGTCGCTAAAATTCGACGTATTGTAGAAGATCTGGGCACTCAGGTCGCGACCCCAGATGAAGCAAGGGAAATCCTAGACTTAAAGGGAGGAGACCGCGTCGCCTTCTGAAGGTAGGATGACCAAAAACAACTCTCATCATTAACATTTTTTGGAATTTCCGAAAGCCCAAGGAGATTGAGCAATGCGATTGAAAGTATTGATAATCAGTGCGCTTCTGACAGGATTTATGGCCCTGCAGGCTCATGCGCAAAACGTAACCCAAGACATCACCAATCTTTTGTTCAGCAACCGGTCCGGAGACTGCGCGGATTATGCAGGAGTGTATTCCGCTTCGGTGGAAGACGTCACGCGCCAACAACGGTTTAACTCCGAAATCGAAATCTCGGCAGAAAGCCAGCACTGTACCCTCAAGACCAATGGCATTCCTAACCATGATTTCAATGGGCCTACAGCCAACTTCGCTAACAATGTACGCGAATTGCCTGGCACTTTTCGGATTCCCAGAAATCCGGAGAAGGCCAGCAACCAAACCGCGCTGTCGCAACGGAGTTATGATGCCATTTTGTTGAATGGCGTGCCGGTCGATTTGCTTTCGGCTGGGTGTTATCGCCCGAGCGGCCCGCGAGCAGACAAGAACGGCAATGTATTGGCGGGGTGTCGAGACACTGATCCATGGCTGCTTGATCCGCCGTCCTACGATCAGTATTTTGGTGTAGATCTGCACAATGCCCATGCCCAGCCCGATGGCAGGTATCACTACCATTCCAATCCAAATGCACTGTTTTTGGATCACGACCTTGATAAGCCGTCTCCAGTTATTGGTTTTGCAGCTGACGGCTTTCCGATCTACGGGACGATATTCAAAGACAGCAATGGTGCGATAAGACCTGCGATTTCCGGCTACCAACTCAAAACTACGCCTCGGCCTGCGCCGCCTAACGGGCCGGGCGGTACTCCGGACGGCACATATATAAACGACTACGAGTTCACTGGGGCTGGCGATCTAGATAAGTGCAATGGCATGACTGTGGATGGCCAGTACGGATACTATGTCACGACAAGCTACCCGTGGGTACTGAACTGTCTGGTAGGAGAACCTGATCGCTCATTCGAAAAAAGGCGGTAGATTAGTTCGGGTCTTAGGTTTGTCCAACTGCGGTTTGTCCAACGGTCTTGTCAGAAAAACATTGCTCGAGCGGGGCAAGGTGGTTGAGTAGCTTTTTCCGATGACCAGATCTGCCTTTTTCAAATACTTTAAAATAGTCCCGAAATCATTCGCCTTGCTGTGATGCTGTACATCCGTTTCCCGCTCTCGCTTCGGAATGTCGAAGATCTGCTGCATGAGCGAGGCATCGATGTGAGCTCGAAACTGTCCGAAATTGGTGGAACAGGTTTGACCCGAAGTTTGCTGCTGAGATCAGACGGAAGCGGGTGCAAAAACTGCGCGCATTCTCGAAATGGAAGTGGCACCCGGATGAGGTTTTCTTGAAGGTGAATGGCAAGCGGCATTATCTTTCGCGGGCTGTTGGCCATGAAGGCAAGGTGCTGCAAGCCGTTGTGACCAAACGCCGAAACAAGCAGGCGGTATTGAAATTCTTCAAGAAATTGATGAAACAGCCATGGCTGTTCAGAAGAGATCGTAACGGATCGCTTCGCGTCGTGTCGGGCTGCTCTCAGAGAACTAGGCGCTACCGAAAAACAGCAGACGGGCAGGTGGTTCAACAACCGCGTCGAGAACTCGCACCTTCTTTTCCGACGACGCGGACGCGCGATGCAGCGTTTCAGGCGCATGCGAAGTCTACAGAAATTCGCCTCTGTCCATTCCTCCTTGTGCAACCAATTCAACCAGGAAAGATCGCTAGCCAGCCGAGACACCTTCAAGCTGACCCGCTCCGCCACTCTTAGCTTGTGGCGTCAACTTTGTTCCAGATAGGTTCGCTGTTTCCTAGGCACACTGAAACTGGTTCGAATTCGTCTGACGGCACCCAGATCTGTATATTTTCGGAGATTTATGCTGCAAATTCCCTGATCCCCAACAACGAAAAAAAACGCTAAGAATAACGAGCATCCGGCCGGCACGATAGGCACTTTGTCGGCGCCGGATATTGAATGAAGTTAGCGGTACGAGTTTCCGAACTTATTCAAAGTACTCGGGATGGCGTTCATGAATAAACGCGATAGTGTCGTCGAGGCGGGATAAGTGTTTTCTGACTGCGTTTTGCGCTTTTGACAGATCCCGCGAGGCAAGCCCATTTGCGATCTCATAGTGGTCTTCCAAAATGGAATTCGCCTCGCGATCTTTCTCAAGACCAAGCATACAGAGACGATCTACTTTTTGTTTGCATTCCAGCATAACTTCGAACGCTAACGGGTTGCCGCCAAGGACGTAGATTAGTTTGTGAAAATCGTAATCGAGCGCGTGAAAGGCAGATAGATCCCCTTGCGTCAGAGCATTCTCCTGAAGGGCTAAGTTTTCGCTTAGCTTCGCATCCCGATCTGAATCCCAAGTCTCAACCGCCATGTAAACTATTTCAAGTTCGACGGCCCTTCGCACCAAACGAGCAAGCTCTAGGCGATCCATTGAAAAGCCGCGCACCTCGGTTGCTTTTTGAGGTCGGATAAGTAGCAAATCCTCATTTCCAAGCCTGGTGAAGGCGTTGCGAACAGGTTGGCGAGATACGCCGAATCGACGTGCGACTTCCGTCTCGGACAATTTTGTACCGGGAAGAATTTCGAGCGAAACGATCTGATCGTGCAGTGTTTCGTAGACGGCATCAGTGGTTGTTCGGGTTCTAATTCCGTCCACGATTTTTTCTTTCATCCTCTGATTCATAATCCTGCCACCACGATCTGATGGGTGGTTAAGGCACTGTTTTATATATCAAAAAGCCATACTTCGTACGTATTTCAGCAAGGCTTTTTCGGTTAATATCAAAGAGCCTGTAACCATTGAAGTCAAGGCCGTCACATGTTTCAAACGAGTTGTTGACACAACTTGGATACTAGTGTCCTTATGAGTGCAGCAGTGATTCCGGCTCTGGGAGGAAGCAGGAAGTTTTGCGACTTTCATCCTCCAGACGACACCTTTTGGCCTGTTGCTGCTCAGAAAAAACGGGAGGAGACCCATGACTTCTACGAAATCGCTTTTTGCAGCAGTAACCGTTGCACTGATCGCCTCTTCAGCATCGGCTGAAAGCTGGCGCGCTTGGAACATTCACAATGACGGCCACCCCAATACGGCGGCGATGGACAAATTTGCTGAGCTTGTTGACACAGCCACAGATGGTGAAGTCACGGTAGATGTTTTCCACGGCGGCGTTCTTGGCTCGCAGCCCGATGCGCTGGAGCAAGTGCGAATTGGAGCCATCGAGGTTGGCAACTTCAACCTTGGCCCGATTGGTCCGATGGTCAAAGAGGCAAACCTTGTATCGCTTCCATTCATCTTCAAAAGTGTGCCGCACATGTTCCGCGTGATGGAAGGTGAAGCTGGTGCGGTCGTTGCCGAAGCGATGGGTGAGGCTGGAGTTCTTCCCCTTGCATATTTTGATGCTGGAGCCAGGTCATTCTACAGCCAGAAACCAATCAACTCTCCAGCCGATGTGGAAGGCCTGAAGATCCGAGTTATGAACAACGATCTCTACACTTCGATGATTTCGGCTATGGGTGGAAATCCGTCTCCAATGGCTTTTTCGGAAGTACAACAGGCACTGAAAACAGGCGTTGTTGATGGGGCGGAGAACAACTTCCCGTCGTTCAAAAACGTCGGCCATTACGAAGTGACGTCGCACTATTCGCTGTCTGAGCATTTGATCATCCCCGAGTGCATCTGTGTGAATACAGCCAAGTTCAACGCGCTTAGCCCCGAACTACAAGAAGCTGTACGTAGTGCGGCACAAGAAGCGGCTCTGTATCAGCGCGAACTGTGGGCTGTTGGATCTGAGCAAGCGCGCTCTGACGTTGAAGCGGCTGGCATCACAGTCAACGAAATCGCAGACAAGGGTCCCTTCCAGTCCGCGATGGACGTAGTCTATGCCGACTACCTAGCTGCCAACCCAGATATGAAAGCGTTGGTCGAGATGGCTCAGGCCACTGAGTGATTTGCCAAAGCGAATACAGTTAAGCGCGTCCGGTTTCCTTCAAAGAAGCCGGACTCGTAAAACCAAAAAAAGGGGGCGGCATGCAAGTTTCAGGCAAGACATCAGAGTTTCTACGGAGGATGGATTTCTTCCTCGACCTGCTCGCCCGCCTTTGTACCGTGTTGGCCGGCGTCGCCATCGTGACTATGACCGCCATCTTCGCGTGGCTGGTCTTTGGCCGGTACGTCCTCAATGACACGCCCACCTGGGTTGAACAGGTATCACTTTTACTTGTCATGGTTATTGCCTTCCTCGGCGCAGCAGCCGGAGTGCACAACCATACCCACCTCTCTGTTGTTCTTTTTCGGGGCATGATGTCGCCGAAAGTACGAACAGTCTTTGTCTGCATCACAGATATGCTGCTAGCCGGATTTGGCGCGATGATGTTCTGGTATGGGCTTGAATTGACCGAATTCAAATGGGGCACGTTGATCCCGCTTATTCAATGGCCCGAGGGCCTGAGATCCCTGCCTATGACAATTAGCGGAGCATTGGTCCTTCTGTTTTCCATCGGTCATCTGATCCGCCTGTTTCTGGGCGAGGATGCGCGTCAAGACAGTATAGATCAGGGTTAATCATGGGACTTGCAGTTCTTCTCGGGGTCTTTGCCCTTTCCGTCATCATCGGCACTCCGGTCGCCTACGCACTCGGGATTTCTGCCTTGGCTGCGTTTTGGTATGAAGGCTTGCCCTTGTTCGTCGGCTTTCAACGAATAGTCGCAGGAATCAACGTTTTTTCGCTTATGGCGATCCCGTTTTTCATTTTCGCTGGAGAGCTGATGTTTCATGGCGGGATAGCCGTTAGATTGGTCAGGTTCGCGCAAGCTGCTGTGGGTGCCGTGCGCGGCGGGCTTGGCATTGTAAACGTGTTTTCCTCCATGCTTTTTGGCGGGATTTCAGGTTCGGCGATCGCGGACATCTCCGCGCTGGGCTCAATTCTCATCCCCGTTATGAAAGACAAGGGATACGATGCTGACTATGCGGTGAATGTGACAGTGACGTCTTCTATCGCCGGGATCATCATTCCACCCAGTCACAATATGATCATCTTTGCTCTTGCAACGGGTGGTGTGGTGTCAATTTCCAAGCTGTTCTTGGCGGGCGTGGTCCCCGGCATCCTGATGTGCTGTTGCTTGGCAATTGCCGCATATGTGGTCGCAGTAAAGCGCGGCTATCAGGCTGAACGGTTTCCAGGATGGACGGCGCTGGCGTACGCGTTTATTGGCTCCATCCCCGGCTTGCTGACTGCCGTCATTATCGTCGGAGGTGTCCTATCAGGCATCTTTACTGTAACAGAGTCCGGTGCATTCGGGGCTATGTATGCCTTTGTTGTCACGCTGATCGTCTACCGCAGCCTGTCATGGGATGCCTTTAAGACGGCTGTAATTTCCTCAGTGCGCACAACGTCGATGGTCATGATCCTGATCGCCTGTGCCGGGGCCTTCGCGTACATGCTGACCTACAACCGCGTACCAACCAAAACGGTCGAGTTCCTTTTGGGTATAACCGAGAACCCGATCCTGATTTTGCTGATGATCAATGCCGTTCTTTTGCTGCTTGGCATGATTATGGATATGGCAGCTTTGATCCTCATCTGCACGCCGATCTTCTTACCGGTGATGAATATGCTGGGGATTGATCCGCTGCAATTTGGCATGATCCTTCTGGTGAACCTTGGTCTGGGGCTTTGCACGCCTCCGGTCGGGACCTGCCTGTTTGTAGGCTGTGCGGTTGGCCAGTTGCCGATGGAAAAAGCCATTAGAACGATCTGGCCTTTCTACCTTGCGATCTTCGCAGCGCTGATGCTGATCACCTTCGTTCCTGCCATCTCGCTCACACTTCCCACTCTCCTAATCGGCCCATAAAGCCCAAAGGATGCCGCTATGCTGAATATCAAACGATTGGACATTGAAGAGGCGCGACGGCTGATCGCGGTCGCTAGGCTCAAAGCCGAAGATATCGGGGTGCCTATGTGCATCGCTGTTACCGATGAGAGTGGTATACTCATCGCATTTGAGCGAATGGATGGCGCCAAGATTACCAGCGTCAATCTGGCGATCGACAAGGCTTATACCGCATGCGGCATCAAAAAGAGCACGCAAGCCTTGGGTGCAGTCAGTCAACCGGGAATGCCAGCGCATGGCATCTCCTCGGCCTTAGGCGGACGTATGGTGACCGTTGCCGGCGGTCTTCCTGTGCTTGCTGGTTCTGATGTCGTCGGCGGCATTGGTGTTAGCTCAGGCTCGCCTGCGCAAGATCATGACGTCGCCCAAGCTGGGGCCGATGTCTTTTCCAAAATGAAAAACCCAAACGCTTAGGAGGCGCATATGTCGAATCCAAAAATCGGTTTCATTGGCCTAGGCCAAATGGGCAGCAAGATGGTTGAATGCCTCCAAAAAAATGGTTTTGATCTTGTGGTCATGGGCCGCAACAAAGCGGCGGTTGCCCAAACCGTTGCGCGCGGAGCGGTCGAGGTGAGCACCCCTAGGGAACTCGCCGCGGCCAGTGATATCGTCATGCTCTGCGTGACAACATCCGACGTGGTCGAAAGCCTGATCTACGGCGAGAATGGTATTCTCGCCGGGATCAAAGAAGGCGCGGTGGTCATAGATTTCGGCACGTCCATTCCAGCGTCAACAAAGAAAATTGGCGCGGACCTTGCGACAAAAGGGGCTGGGATGCTCGACGCGCCGTTGGGGCGTTCACCTTTGCACGCTAAGGACGGTTTGCTGAACATCATGGCAGCGGGCGATATCGAAACGTTTGAAAAGGTCAAACCTGTGCTCGATGTGCAGGGCGAGAACGTGTTCCATCTCGGTGCGCTCGGCGCGGGACATACGACCAAGCTGATCAACAATTTCATGGGTATGACAACAGCGTGTACCATGAGCCAGGCATTTGCAGTTGCAAAACAAGCGGGCATCGATGGCCAGCAGCTTTTTGAGATCATGTCTGCGGGCCCGTCCAATTCTCCATTTATGCAATTTTGCAAGAATTACGCCGTCGATGGCGTAAGTGATCTTGGGTTTTCGATCAGCAATGCCAACAAGGACATCGCCTACTTCGTTCAGATGATTACTGACATTGGAACGCGCTCCGAAATCGCTGAAGGCACTTCCGCAAATCTTCAAACGGCGCTTGATGCAGGGATGGGCGAAGGCAATGTACCCGAAATCTACGACATGTTCGTCAAACGCGGTGCAGCTTAGGCGACCCACAATGGCACACGACAACTTTCAAAGCTGAGCAAAGATGAGGGATGCCCATGAAACTCGCTGGAAAATCGGCAATTGTAACTGGAGCCGGCCGCGATATCGGTGCAGCAGTCGCTCTCAAGCTTGCCTCCGAGGGCGCAAACGTCGCAATAAACTATTTTGCCAGCAGCGCAGGCGCTGAGGACGTTGTGGCCAAAATCAAAGCAAATGGCGGGACCGCAATCGCGCTTCAAGGAGACCTAACGCAGAAAAGCGACGTTGACGCATTGGTGGCGCGATCTCTCGCGGAATTCGGCAGTATTGACGTTTTGGTCAATAACGCGGGCGGTTTGGTTGCCCGCAAAACAGTTGCAGAGTCCTCACTTGAACATTGGAAGTATGTGATGGACTTGAATCTGACCAGCAACTTCATGATGACGAACGCCTGTTTGGCTCATATGAAAAGCGGTGCGATTGTCAACTTGGCAAGCCAAGCTGCTCGCGATGGCGGCGGCCCCGGCTCAGTTCCCTATGCGACCTCAAAGGGCGCGATCATGACGCTGACGCGGGGTTTGGCCAAAGAACTGGGCCCTGATATTAGGGTCAATGGGCTGTGCCCTGGGATGATTGATACCGATTTTCATAATATCCACACACCGGACGCAGGACGTCGCGGCTTTGAAGCCGCTGCGCCAATGAAACGTCAGGGCACCATTGAGGATGTCGCAAACCTTGTCCTATTCCTAGCCTGCGACGACAGTGCTTTCATTACAGGAGCTAATGTCGATCTGAATGGTGGAATGCTTTTCTCATAGTGTAGCGGAGGTACACCTTGCCTAAATTTCCAGTTGTCTCGACAGGAGAGAATGTCACACGGCAAGTTCTCTCTGATCATCCCAATCTCATGGTTGTTGCCTTTCGGTTCAGCAAAGCAGGTGCGATAGGCGCGTTGCACAGCCATCCGCATGTCCAGTCAACATATGTCGAAAGTGGCCGGTTCCGATTCACTTTGGGCGAAAGTGATCAAGAGTTCGGGCCAGGAGACAGTTTTGTCATTCCGTCAGATCAAACCCACGGATGTGTTTGCCTGGAACCAGGAAAGCTCGTGGATAGCTTCACTCCGCGGCGCGACGATTTTTTGTAGAACCCATGCGTATATTAGCAATCGGCGAGTGCATGGCGGAACTTGCTCCCCTGGGTGGTCCAGGGGAGTTCAAGATCGGGTATGCTGGTGATACGTTCAACACGGCTTGGTATTTGGCGAAAATATCACCGAATACAGAGGTCGCTTATTTCACGACAGTTGGTGATGACAAACTGTCTCGCGAAATGCGAGCTTTTATTGACAGAACAGGTATCGATACCTCTCACATTTGCGAAATTTCGGATGGAACCGTGGGTCTCTATATGATCCACCTTACCAACGGCGAACGCAGTTTTTCCTATTGGCGCAACAGCTCTGCAGCCAAACGGCTTGCTGACGACCCAGATGCGCTTGGCCGTGCTATCGAAAAAGCGGATTTGATCTATTACTCAGGAATTACGCTGGGAATTCTTGGTCGTCAATCGCGTGAAATTCTACTTGGTGCTCTCCAAAGGGGTCGCGATGTAGGGAAAACCGTAGCTTTCGATACGAACATCAGACCCAAACTTTGGTCAAGTACCGAAGAAATGAAGCGTTCAATCATGCGCGCTGCTGAGCTCTCGGATATCGTGTTGCCGTCTTTTGACGATGAAAGCGCGTGGTTTAATGACGACTGTCCGACCGCGACTCTTGAACGATATGCAAGACTTGGTGTGGAGCGGGTCGTCGTAAAGAACGGCGAGCATTCTGTGGTTTATCAAGATGGGAATTTTAGAGGGGAGGTGCCTACTAAGCCGGAAACTTCCGCTATTGATACAACAGCCGCTGGTGACAGCTTCAACGCTGGCGTTTTGCTCAGCGTATTGGAGAAAAGTGATTTCCGCGCGGGAATATCGTTGGGCTGCCAATTGGCCAGCTACGTGATCCAAGCCAAAGGAGCGCTAGTTCCTGTCGATGCACTGCGTGTTACAGCTTGAGGCGGTAAATCCCGACTTGTGTTTAAGGTGGAATATGCGCGTCGCACGGCCACTATCTGAAGAAAGGCAACTTTAACACTGAAACAATAAAGGCACTAGAAAAGGTCATTCGCTAAAGTCCAATCAAACGACCGCAATACGCAGTGTGCCATTGGTCGTCATAGTAAAAAGCAGATGTGAGTGTGCCCTAGCTTCAGCGATAATCTCAATGGCAATTGACGCGGGCGTCGGCCAGTTGAGGTGCAAGATTGCTTCAACAATATCCGCGTAGGCTACAAACTGCGCGTTATGTTTCGCCGCAAGATAGCGCATGTGGCGGTTTTCCTTCAGGCACATCATTTGGATAGTCCGGACGCCTCTGTTCTGCGCCATCGCGTACATCTGTTGAATCAAAGCGTCGCCAATCCCAAGGCCTCGGCACTCGGCTTCGACAGAGAATGCAGCCTCTGGCTTTGATGGCCATGAATGAAAGAGGCCGCGCAGTTCCACAAGGCCCCTCAATTGTCCTCAGACAAACGCCCCACAAGCGATACTGTCATACCGAAGGATGTTCTGTGCGTAGCTCAAGACGTAATTGGCGTTGACGACTCCACAAATCCGTGCTCGCCGCGTTTCGATATCTAACTACAGAAAATGATTGCAGATGTCACTTTGATCGCCAGAACGGAGACGACGAACGATCGGGTCTTGTAGTGCTCTCATGACTTTCAGTTTTCGCGTTTCCTGTTTGGCAGGTTGGTATGGGCCAGCATTTTCGGGAGGAGGTGAAAATGCTGGCCCTTTGCGATGGCGCTCCCCGTTGGCTTTTTCGCCGCCGCTTATGCTGGCTTACTCTGGGAGGAGCGAGGACCAGCAAACTTGTGTAATCTTCTGACCTGAAGGCCCACTTCTCTATTCGTCAGCCATTAGTTTTTCGGCATATTCCGGGATCTCAGATCGCGAAATTCCGATCTGAGCGAGTTGGTAGTCACTCATATTCGAAAGCGCAGAGAGCATCCGGGCCATTTTCAGTGCTTTCAAAGCAGCTTTAGTCGTGGATCTGATCCACACCAAGAATGCGATTGATTGGGCGATCGCGTGATCGCGATACGTAGCAGGGGCTTGGGTGTTAACAGCCATAGGCGGCCTCCAACGCAAGATTTTTGATGCTGCTTCTCGAGATACCCAAATCTATTAAGTCACGGTCAGATAACACCGAGAGTTCATAGTAAGTTTCGCGATAAACCCTGCGTTTGGCCTGTGCCTTGCGTATCGTGTCCAGCTTTTGATGAAAGAACGTGCGGCCAGCTTCGAAAACGACATCCAGCGCGCTGTTTGATCGTGTAATTGCCATGATATTGCCTCGTCCGTTGCTGCAATGCAGTATTTATGCTGCAATGCAGAGATAAGGGCATTTGGTAGCGCTCACAACTCGCCATTTTGGCAAAGGCCCCATGCCATATTGGAACAGCAAAGGTCATGACATGGACATTTCTGCGCAAATGCTAATCTTTGCGACGGTTGTCGAGCAGGGCAGTATTTCTGCGGCTGCAAGATCAATGGGGCAAACCCCATCAGCAGTAAGTAAGCAGATCGGGTTACTTGAAGATCAGGTGCACTACCGACTTCTGAATCGTACCAGAACGGGTGTCTCTCCAACGCGGGAAGGCCAAGATTTCTATGAAAAATGCAAAGCGATGGCTGACAAATTCAATGAAGCCAAAGCGATGATCCACAGCTTTGACGGTGTCCCACGCGGAGAACTCAGGATCGCATCCACTGTTGCATTCGGTAAGTCCCAACTAATTCCTGCTCTGCCAGAGTTCATGAAAGAGAACCCTCAGGTTCAAATGTCTTTGGATTTGACCGACCGAGAAATTGATCTTCGGAGTGAAGGCTTCGATGCGGCGATCTGCTTTGCGGAACAACGCAAGAATCCAGATATGGTCATCAGGCGCGTTATGCAGAGTCGAAGGGTACTATGTGCCTCACCTGAATACCTTGCGCGTTGTGGAACACCGTCGAATTTTGCCGAATTGGCTGAGCACAATTGCTTGAGAGTTGCTGGGAGAAGCCAGCGGAACGCTTGGAACAGCATCGAACCGAACGCAGGCGAAAAATTTGAAGCAACGGGCAGCTTTGAGGGGAACAGCACCGATGTCGTCTTTAGAGCCGCTCTGGCTGGTATCGGGATCGCACGGCTGCCCTGCTATATGGCAAACAGGAAGTTTCTCTCCGGCGAACTTGTCCATGTCATGCCGGAGTATGCACCTCCCAGCACGGATATCGTCGTAATGTTTGCCGAAAGGCGGAATCTGGCACCAAAAACGCGCGCGTTTGTGGATTATCTCGCGCGGCGGTTTCGGGATACCGAATAGAACCAAAGGAACGGCTAACCACGCATAAAAGTGATAATACTTTTGACCCGCAGATGAGCTGAACACTTAACGATGGATCGCTTCACCTAAAACCGTTGCGACAGTATCCTTCCATCGTTTCGACACGTTAAAAAAGTTAATAGTAGGCATAGCGGGCCGACACCTTGTCGCAGAATTTCTAACTCCAAAGTTCAAGTTTCCGGGGCTTCCAAGGGCTTGGCCAAGATGGGCCGAGGATTTCAACGAAAGGATATCAACGCATGACTGGCTTGGTAGCTTGTACCAATTAATTCAGATAGGTTTTGAACCAATCAATTGTGCGGTCCCAGGCTAGGTTTGCCATTTCCTCATCATAGCGTGGCGTACTGTCGTTATGAAAACCGTGGTTGGCGTTTTCGTATATATATGCCTCGTATACTTTGTCGTTGGCCTGAAGAGCAGCTTCAAAATCCGGCCACCCTGCGTTGATGCGCTCATCAAGCTCTCCCATTTGAATCAGTAGTGGCGCCTGAATTTTAGCCACATCCTCAGCTGCCGGCTGGCGACCATAGAACGGCACGCCCGCTGCCAATTCCGGATAGGCCACAGCAATTGCGCTGACTACGCCGCCACCGTAGCAGAAACCCACTGCGCCGACCTTTCCAGTACTGTCATCTCGGTTCAGTAGGTATTCAAATCCATTGAAGAAATCGTTCATCAACTCGACCCGGTCCACTGTCTTTTGCAGTTCGCGCCCATCTGCGTCGTTGCCGGGGTATCCTCCCACCGATGTCAGGCCGTCTGGAGCCAGAGCCATAAACCCGGCTTTCGCCAATCTGCGCGCGACATCTTCGATGTACGGGTTAAGGCCGCGGTTTTCGTGGACTACCAGCACCGCGGGCAGGGGCTCTTCAACGCCTGCGGGCCGGACCAGGTAGCCCCGCACGTCACCGGTTCCATTTGGTGAGGGATAGGTGATGTAGTCTGCATGGATATCGGGATCGTTAAATGACACCTGCTGTGCTAGGGCATAGTTCGGACTAAGCATTTTCAGCAACGCGACCGCTGACAAACCGCCAACCGCAAATTTGCTGGCGCGGTCCAGAAATTGGCGTTTAGTGATTTTGCCGTGCGCATAAAAGTCATACAGATCAAGAAGTTCCTGGTCGAAGTCTTTTGCCGTCATACGGGTCATGGTGAAGCTCCTAAAGAGTTTGGTGATCCGGAGGTTTGGTAATTTCCAGTCAATGGGACTCGGTTGCGCTATTGGAGGCTCAGATTGGATTTACGCGGCCTTGAGATGCTCCAAGGCAGCCTGCGTGCCACCTGCTGTATGAGGCACGCCGCTCTTGGCGAGACCCATTTCTACGCCTGACAGTGTGGCCATCAACATCAGGTCGTTGAAATCGCCCAAGTGACCTATGCGGAAAACCTTGTCGGCTACTTTGGACAGGCCATTTCCAAGTGAGATATCATAGTGCTCTAGCGTAGTTGCGCGAAATACATCAGCAGAATGTCCTTCAGGTACTTTAACAGCGGTCAGTACGCCCGACTCCTGACCTTGGCGAGCACACAATACCTCAAGCCCCCATGCTTGCACCGCAGCCCGCGTCGCGGCGCCATGGCGGGAATGCCGTGCGAACACGTTCTCCAGCCCCTCTTCGTGCAACATATCGATGGCCTCATTTAGTCCATAGAGGAGATTGGTACCGGGCGTATAAGGGAAGAACCCTTTCTGGTTGGGTTCGATCATATCATGCCAATCCCAATAACTTCGTGGCATACTCACGGATTTTGAATGTTCCAGTGCACGGTCGCTTACAGCGTTAAAGCTCAGTCCAGGCGGTAGCATCAGTCCTTTTTGCGAACCAGAGACACAGACATCAACGCCCCAGTCGTCGAACCTAAAATCGATCGACCCTAGGCCAGAAATGGAATCAACAATGAGGAGCGCAGGGTGCTTTGCCGCATCTATAGCTCTGCGCACTTCCTCAATCGACGAGACTGACCCAGTAGAAGTTTCATTGTGGACGACGCATACCGCCTTGATCGCGTGCTGACTATCTTCGCGCAGGCGGTCTTCGATCTGATTAGGATCCGCACCGCCACGCCAATCTCCTTCAATCAGTTCTGGCTGCAATCCCAGTTTTCCTGCCAAGTTGCACCACATGAAGGCGAAATGTCCTGTTTCGAACATGAGAACTTTTTCGCCTGGCGACACACTGTTCACAAGTGCTGCTTCCCATGCACCGGTGCCGGATGAGGGGTAAATAAAGACGTTCTTCTTTGTCTTGAAAATGGTTTTTATCCCACTGAGGGCCTTGTTCCCTACTTCAGCAAAATCGGGCCCACGGTGATCAATGGTTTGTGTGCTGATGGCCTTTAGGATGCGCTCTGGCACAGCACTTGGCCCTGGAATCTGTAAAAAGTGCCTGCCCGCCTGACGCATTTGAAACGATCCTTATGCTGGTGCCAAAAGAGTGGTGCTATTAATAATTGCAAAAGTTAATTATGAATTCATTATTCAGTCAATGGGCAAGTAGAGCCTGAATGGGCTTACTGGGAATGGAAGGCGAACCTGATGGTAAAGAATGGATCGTTGTACCGCCGACTGTTGTCTGATGTGCGGGGAGAGGTGATGTCAGATCCGGCGTCGCTTGCTCGGTACTCGACCGATGCCTCAATCTATCAGATGATACCTGACGCTGTTGTGATCCCCCTATCCAAAGAAGATGTGAAAGCCGTGATGTCTGTCGCGCGGGGCGAGGGATTTTCGGTCCTTCCTCGCGGTGGCGGCACGTCGCAATGCGGGCAAACGGTCAATCAGGGTGTTGTGCTGGACAACACAAAATACTTGAATCGTATTCTAGACATAGACGTTGAGAAACGTATTGCGCGCGTTCAGCCAGGTGTTGTGTTGGATCAATTGAACGACGCGTTGAAGAAGCATGGCCTTTGGTTTCCCGTGGATCCCTCAACAGCGTCTCGTTGCACTCTTGGGGGGATGGCAGCAAACAATTCTTCAGGCGGGAAGTCTCTGCGGTACGGGATCATGCGAGATAACGTCCGTGCAATAAACGCAATTCTTGTTGACGGAAGCGAAGCGCGGTTCAGCGCTGAAACGCCCGCGTCTAGCGATTATGCGGATCTTGTTGGCGACATGCGCGCACTTGGGCGTCGTGAGGCGTCTGAAATTGACGCCCGTTTTCCCAAGGTCCAGCGCCGTGTGGGCGGGTACAATATCGACGCGCTCGTCGGTAGCGACATCAACATGTCCCATTTGTTGGTGGGGTCAGAAGGCACGCTGGCTTATTTCACTGAATTGGAATTGAACTTGGCACAGTTACCAGGTGAGAAAGTTACCGGCGTGTGCCATTTCTCGACATTTCGTGCTGCAATGGAGGCCACCCAGCACATCGTGACGCTCAATCCTCAGGCGGTAGAATTGATCGACGAGACAATGATCGCGTTGGGGCGCGATATTCCATTGTTTCGCGACACTATAGAGGCCTTTGTAACAGGCAAACCCGAAGCCCTGCTACTAGTAGAATTCGCCGAGGGCAACGCTGAGGACAATGCCGCAAAACTGGTTAAGCTTTCCCAACTAATCGGAGATCTCGGCTTGTCTTTTACCGGAACGAAAAACCGGTGGGGTGGAGTTGTTTCAATTACAGACGCCAAGCTACAGAATTCTATCGCCGAGTACCGGAAATCCGGCTTGAATGTCATGATGTCGATGAAGGAGGCAGGCAAGCCGATATCCTTCGTTGAAGATTGCGCTGTTCCGTTGACCGACCTCGCCGATTACACCGCGGGCCTAAACGAAATATTCGCCCGGCATGGCACCAAGGGGACATGGTACGCGCACGCCTCCGTCGGGTGCCTACATGTTCGTCCTGTCCTAAATATGCGGCAGGACAAAGACGTCAGCACAATGCGGGCGATTGCCGAAGAAACATTTGATCTGGTTAAGCGATACAAGGGCTCTCATTCAGGTGAACACGGTGACGGGATCGTACGTTCTGAATTTCATGAAAAAATGTTCGGTCAGCGTATTATTTCCGCCTTTGAAGAGGTTAAGAACCGGTTTGACCCAATCGGGATGCTCAATCCTGGAAAGATTGTGCATGCGCCCTCAATGGATGATCGCCGTCTATTCCGCTACAGCCAAAATTATTCAGTCCCGGATTTCGAAGCAGCGCTGGATTGGTCAGCTTGGCCGGGTACCGGAGGAGGATTTCAGGGTGCCGTTGAGATGTGCAATAACAACGGTGCGTGCCGCAAGCTAAAGGGCGGAGCTATGTGCCCTTCGTTCCGTGCCACCCGAAACGAGCGTGATTCCACGCGTGGGCGTGCAAACACTTTGCGTTTCGTGATCAGCGGGCAGTTGCCGGGCGGTTTGGAATCCGACGCAATGCTGGACGCGATGAAGTACTGCGTATCCTGTAAGGCGTGCGCTCGGGAGTGCCCGACTGGCGTCGACATGGCGCAAATGAAGATCGAAGTACTGTCAGCGAAACGTAAAAAAGATGGGCTGACACTGGCAGATAAATTGATAGCTTACCTGCCCAGATATGCACCAAAAGCTGCAAAAGTCGCGTGGCTTATGAATATTCGAAACAAAATTGGACCCTTGCGCAAGCTTTTGGAAATCCCGACCGGTATTGCCGCGCGACGTGATCTTCCAGAATGGTCTTCCGTTCCGTTCCGAGATGACGAGGCCCAAGATAGTGATCCGCAGGTTCTTCTGTTTGCAGATGTATTCAACCGTTATTTCGAGCCTGACAATCTGCGCGCCGCAGTCCGGGTCCTGCGTGTGCTAGGGCTGCGTGTCGCCGTAGCACGGGATAACCACACTAAAAGAGTGTTGGATTGCGGGCGTACCTTGTTGGCTGTGGGTTGTGTGGAAGAAGCGCGACACGAGGCTCAGCGCGTGATTGACGCGACACGAGATATGGTTGCCAAAGGCATACCTGTCGTCGGACTTGAACCTTCCTCTATCCTCACTTTTCGGGACGAGTATTTGGCTCTTTGCCCGGGACCGCAAACGGAGATGTTGGCGAAGGCCACACATACAATTGAGGAATTTCTGGCTGAACAGCCGAGATTGCCTTTGAAACCGATAGATCGACCGATCTACGTCCATGGACATTGTCATCAGAAGGCACATGACGTCGTCACGCCTATGCTCAATCTCCTGAAGCGTATTCCAGAGGCGCAGATTAACATGATCGAAAGCAGTTGTTGTGGTATGGCTGGCGCGTTTGGATATGCCCCGGAAACTGTCGATGTCTCGATCGAGATGGCAAAGCTAGAGCTATTTCCAGCTTTGGACGCGGCACCAGTGAATGCAATTGTTGTGGCAGATGGGACATCATGTCGGCACCAAATCACCGAGGGTACCCGACGGCAGCCCATGCATGTCGCTCGCTTGTTGGAAATGGTACTTGATGATTAGGACGTGGTTATGAATCTAACGGATGGCATCAAGCGCACAACACTACATGAAGAACTGGTCGAACGTCTGCGCAACCTGATTGTCGAAGATGTTCTGAAGCCGGGAGAGAAAGTGCCTGAGAGACAGCTCTGCGACTCGTTGGGGGTCTCAAGGACACCATTGCGGGAAGCCCTAAAGGTGCTTGCATCAGAAGGCTTTGTGGTACTCCAAGCCAACCGAGGTGCGCGCGTTGCCAGTGTCACGCGAGAAGAATTGGAGAATACGTTTCCAGTTCTTGCGACGCTTGAGCAACTGGCAGGAGAGTTGTCGTGTCAGAGCATGAACTCCACGGAAATTAAACAGATTGAATGTCGCCACGCCGATATGTTGAAAGCCTATAGGTCACGTGATCGACAGGCGTATTTCAAAGCCAATCAGGACATCCATCAGGCACTGATACGTGGCGCGCGAAACGACATTCTTGAAACCCACCACAAGCTGTTGGCGGCGCGGGTCCGCCGTGCACGTTTTGTGGCCAATCTGTCAGACGAACGCTGGGCGCAGGCAATTCGCGAACATGAAGCTATGATGGAGTTGCTTAAGGCTCGCGATGCAGATGGGCTTGGCAAAACCATGAAGGTACACATGATGAACAAGCTTTCGGCTCTTGTGAAGGCGCTTGAGGCCGAGAATGAGGCGTTTCGCTGACTTCTGTTCCAAAGCGCTTACAAACTTTTCACGGATCGACCGCTAGTCAGTGCTGAGATTTGGAAATGGGGGAGTCAGCCCACAGTCCATGGCTAGTTTGTTGAGATCACGACAAAGAGCGGGGTTAAGCCTTACACCGTCTTTACGACGGGCTTCAGCTGCGGCCGTTTTGCCGTCTCCGGGCAAGCGCACCGGGTCATGACCGGGCAGTGGGGCTGATGCGCGCATTTCGGAAAAGACGCGGGCGGCGTTGGAAGCAAAGTCTTTTTCCATCCCAAACGCTGCCGGATTAAGCGCCATTACGAATTGCCCTGTGTTTGTGGATGAGGTCGTGTCTGAGGTAAAGTTGACCACGTCTGAGCCGAAGGCCGCGCCGTTCAAGACCCCGGCCATTAATCCGATAGCTACAGAAAGACCGAATCCTTTTGGACCGCCGATCGGCAAAAGAAATCCTTCTGACTTGCGGGCAGGGTCCGTCAATGGGTTTCCATCGCGCCCGACCATCCAACCCTCAGGCATAGGCTTACCTTGCTGCAACAGTGTCTTGATCTTGCCCATAGCGGCAACAGTCGTCGCCATATCAAAAACGAATGGATCAGGGCCATCGGCAGGCGCAGAGAAAGCGATAGGATTGGTGCCAAGAAGCAGGTCGCTTCCGCCATAGGGCGGAACGTGGTTCGCACTGCCAACCGCTGCGGCCATGCCAAGCATCCCGGCCTCGGCTTGTGGACGCACGTATAGTGCGAGTGGTCCTGCATGGTTGCCACGTCGAACACCGACCCATCCGATGCCGACCTCTCTCGCCTTTTCTATTGCAAGATCCCGAGCCGCCGACATAGCTAAATGACCAAGTCCGTCATCTCCGTCGATCAAAGCGGTTGCAACAGTCTCATGTTCTACCGTGATTTTTGCCGTAGGATTAGAACCGCCGCCCGCCAACCGGGCAAGGTACTGGCGCAGGCGAAATACACCGTGTGTCCCGTAACCATAGATGTCGGCCTCCACCATCGTCGAGGCCACCTGAACAGCGTCCGCTTTTGGCACACCTCGCGTTTCGAGTGCGCTCGCCACAAACTCACGCAGGGCCTTGCAGTGTATTTTCACAGGTTCAGAAGTCATCTCTGCCGACCTGCTCTTTATGCCAGAACACGAGTTTACGCTGTGTCCAAACCACCGTTGCAAAAACGGCCAGGCCGACGAGGCTGAGATACAGGATCAACGAGAACACCCGAGGTGTATTGAGCTGCGAGGCTGCAACACGTATCAGCTCACCAAATCCCTTTCCGCCGCCCAGGAACTCTCCTGTAATTGCACCTGCCATCACGCCAACTGCACCGATCTTGAGACCGGTGAATATCTGCGGCAGGCCAGTTGGCAGCTTCATCTTGATCAATGTCTGCATCCGGCTCGCGCCCATCGTCTTGAACAACATGCGCGCGTTTTCGTCGGCGGCGTGAAGCCCAGCGGCTGTTCCAACCACAATTGGGAATGTCGCAATAAATGCAGCAAGTGCCACCTTGGATTCAATGCCGAACCCCAGCCACGCCACAAACAGCGGGGCGAACGCGACTTTTGGCATGGTGTCGATGGCCACGAGGTAAGGCATCACTGCTTTTTCGCCAAATGCGGTTTCCCCGACTAGCACGCCCAGCGAAAAACCGATCGCGATCGCCAAGGCAAAGCCATAGATGACCTCTTTGAAAGTGATCCAAAGCGCACCCAGCATGTAACCTCCGGTCAAAAGGTTTTGTCCGACGAAAATCATGTCACTAAGGGTCTCCATCGGGGTGGGCAGGATGATCGGCGATACAAGCCCCAAGCTCGTCACAATCTGCCAAGTGCCTACGAAAACGACGAAAACAAACGTCATCGCAATCCAACGGGGAACCGAGTCGATAAAGTGAACTTTCTGCTCCCATACAGTGTCTTCTGCGGGGTCAGCGTCCTTTACGGAAGGCGAGTAGTCCTGAACTTGGCTCACATTTCTTCTCCCTTATCCAGGAGGCTGCGAATGTAGTCTACAATAGCGCCGAACTTAGGTGTCGTCATCATATCGAGCGTGCGCGGGCGAGGCAGGTCGACTTCAACAATTTCGGCAATCCTGCCTGGACGTGGCTTCAACACGACGATTTCATCGGACAAAATCACCGCCTCTTGAATGGAGTGTGTCACAAGAAACGCGGTCGCTTCCTGTTCCCGGCAAATCCGCTGCAACTCCATATTCATCATGTCGCGCGACAACTCGTCGAGAGCGCTGAACGGTTCGTCCAACAAAAGCACGGCTGGTTCGGTTATCAGCATTCGACAGATCGACGCGCGTTGTGCCATCCCGCCCGACAATTCGTTCGGATATACGTTTTCAAAACCTTTCAAGCCTACGACATCCAAAAGTTCGTGAGCCTTTGCCATGGCTTGCTTGGCTGCTGCCTTTCCATCTCGGATCTCGATTGGCAGGACGATGTTTTCCACAGCTGTTTTCCATGGGAAAAGTGTCGCTTGCTGAAACATCATACCAATATCACGTCGGGTCCCAGTGACCGGCAACCCCTGAAGGATCACACGTCCTTTAGTCGGCGGGATCAGACCCGCCATGATCTTGAGCAGAGTTGACTTGCCGCACCCGCTGGACCCGATGACAGATGTGAAGCTTCCTTTCCGAAGCGTCAGATTAATGTCTTCGAGAGCGACCACCAGATTGCGCGCATAGGTCTTGCTTACGTGTGTCAACTCGTAGACCGGCGTGCCCAAGGGCGCGCCGGAAAACTCATGGGTGACTTCAGCGTTCATTTACTGACAGCCTCGTTGCCAATGGCAGCAAACTCATTGGTCCACGCAGCGCTCAGGTCATCAAGTGGTCCCGGAATTTCGCCGCCTGCGACCAGCGCGTCTTGCCATTCTTGCCAGACTTCGGCGGGATACCATCCCAGACCATTGCTTGGATCCGCCGCTATGGTTTTTGAACGCACGGCATCGAACAGTGCCGACTGGAACTCCTTGTCTTCGCCTTCCTGCGGATTGCCGTCGGCCAAGTGCTTCAAAACGGCTTCGCGGTTGGCATCATCAAGTGCAAAGGCATGGCCACGAGCGAATGCGCGGCTCCAAGCCTCGACCAGTTCCCGATCATTGGCGATTGTGTCGGCCATAGTAGCGATGCCGTTCCCGAAGAAACGCCCAAATTCTGCCGGCGTAATGTCGCGCACTGCCATTCCGCGCTGGTTCAGAATTGCCGTGTCAGCTGTCGATGCGGAATAGGCGTCGATTTCACCGTTCAGGAAAGCCGCTGTTGCCGGGCCACCGTCGCCGACAGTCAGGAAAGTGAAGTCTTCACCCTCTTTCATGCCTGCTCCGGTCATCACATTACGTGCAAAGCCGACTTCCGCGCCATCAGCCGTACCCGTTCCGATAACTTTACCTCGAAGCTCTTCGACACTTTGGATGTCAGAGTCTTCTGGCACGGCGATGCCGAAGTTGCTGCGTGCCGCAACGTTGTAGATATGTACTGCGTCCACATCCCGCGATCGCGCTGCAATTAGGGGACCAGGTCCGGGGCGACCGAAATGCGCTTGCCCTGCAGACAAAGCCTGAAGCACGGCTCCTGAACCGTTGATCGCCTCGACGGTCACGTCCAAACCTTCGTCTGCGAAGTAACCTTCTCCAATGGCGACAAAAACAGGAAATGAGTTGATCGCCGATGGGCTCGGTTGCACAAAAGTGATTTTACGCAAGTCCTGCGCAAAACCTTTCGTTCCTATTGCTCCCGCTACCGGAACTGCCGAAAGCAAGGACGCTGTGAAAGTCCTTCTGTTCATCATTTTAGTCTTCCTCCCTTGCATGGTTGGCTTCCAGCAGCTTCAGAGATGCAGGAGCCACTTACACGGCGCGCACGGTATTCCTGAGCGTGCCAATTTCTGAAATTTCACAAACCACCGTGTCCCCGTCTTTCAGGAACTGAGGCGGGTCCATTGCGTATCCGACGCCTGACGGCGTGCCGGTCGCGAGTACGTCCCCCGGTTCTAGGGTCAGGCCTTCTGACAGGGATGCGATCAGCGTCGGAATGTCGAAAATCATGTCCGACGTAGTTCCGTTTTGGCGCTGTTCGCCATTGACGGTTATTCCAATTGACAAAGACTGCGGATCGCTGACCGCATCAGCAGTCACTATCCAGGGACCCAATGGGCAAGACCCATCTAAACCTTTGCCTTTGAAATACTGCCCACCATGTCGGCGTTGGATGTCACGTGCGGTGATGTCGTTGAGGATCGTATAGCCGTATACGTGGTCATATGCGTCAGACTTGGCTATGTTTCGCCCCGGTTTTCCAATCACAACTGCCAGTTCCACTTCGTAGTCGATGGCTTGTGAGACCGATGGGAAAATCAGAATGTTTGCCTCTGGTGCCACAATCGAGGTTGGCGGTTTTGTAAAGAAAACTGGATGCTCTGTTACACCAATTTTTTGATTTTGTGCCCGTTCGCCCTCGGCGATGTGTTCAGCGTAATTTCGCCCTACACAAAACACGTTCTTACTCGGACTGGGAATTGGCGCTAGAAACGGCGCGCCATCCCTAACCAGTGCGTCCTTTAGACTACCTGATTCAGCCGATGAAACGAGGGATCTCAAAACTCCAAGCGTATCTTCTCCACCCGCGATCAATTGCTGCATTGAACCGGCGTTCAGCGTTTTGCCAATCATCTGCGCTGCGCGCAAAATGTCCAACTTGCTGCCATCTTCAAGTATTGCCACGCAAACGGCTTGGCCCTCTACGGAAACAGTTGCTAACCGCACTCGGCACTCCTCCCTCGTGCTTATTTCAAGCCGTAGTCACGGACCCTGTCCTGCGACTCGTTTCTTGCTTTCCTCTTGCCCTTGAGTTTTTTCCGACTTGGCGTTTCAATCAATCAACCAATCACTAAATTGGGTGGAGATATGAGCGCACCAACCGAACTCGCGCACCGTGTACGCGACCTAATTAACAATGCGGGATACAGGCATAACGACAGGCTCCCACCTGAACGTGAGTTGTGTTCAAAACTTGGGACAACTCGCAATCAGTTGCGAAGAGCGTTGGCAGAGCTCGAGGCCCAGGGACTGATCTGGCGTCATGTCGGGCGGGGAACATTTGTTGGTTCCAGGCCGGTTCTCAACCTCACCGACGTAACTTACTTGGGCAATCAAATTAAACCTGAACAGGTTGTGTCGGTACGATTTACGATCGAACCGCAGCTTAGCCGGCTGGCGGCACTCCATTCCACTCGTTCCGACCGTGAGCAAATGAGGCTTTGCGCTGACAAATGTCGCACGGCGGAAGACTGGCGCACCTACGAAGCGTGGGACAACAATTTGCACTACGCCATAGCCCGCTCTACTCGAAACCAACTTTTTCTATACTTTTTCGAAACTTTGAATTCGGTCCGTAGGTCGATTGTTTGGGGGCAACCACGCGAAACCCTTAAGCCCGCTGAAAATTACTCCAGTTTTCGGGAGCATGATGCGATCGTATCCGCCATTGCAAAGGGCGACGCTGAACTTGCTGCCAGTGCCATGGTGGATCACCTGAAATCCGTTTATTCGCGCGTACTACCCAAAAGCATGCAATCTGACGGCTGATGTAGAATACGCGCCCAACCAATTCTACAAATGGTCGGGCTGCAACGAGGTTGGGGCTCTTGCATACTCACCCCAATTTTGGCGATGACTTCATAAGAAGCCGCGTTTGATCGTATCTGGCGTGGCATCGATCGGAAGGTCTCTGGCCGTTTGGAAATCCGATCATTGGCAATTATACGCTGAGGAGGAAAGCGATGTCCGGTCATGTCATTCCCGCGCCGCAGGTGCATACTATACCCGTAGCGGGGGGCGGCACATTCCCAGTGCGTCGCGTTTATTGCATCGGCCGAAACTACGCCGCACATGCAATTGAAATGGGTCATGACCCTAACCGGGAACCTCCGTTTTTCTTTCAGAAGAATCCTAACAATCTGGATTCCTCGGGTGAATTCCCGTACCCACCGCACAGTTCCGACGTGCACCACGAAGCAGAAATGCTCATTGCGCTCAAGTCCGGCGGTACGAATATCTCGGTGGACGATGCATTGGATCATGTCTTTGGATATGGTCTCTCGCTTGATATGACCCGACGCGACCTGCAGGGGCAGATGAAAAAAATGGGCCGTCCTTGGGAAATTGGTAAAGCGTTTGAACGCTCTGCGCCATGCGGGCCTATTCACAAGGCATCAGAAGTTGGGCATCTCGACCATGGTCCAATTACTTTGACGGTGAATGGTGACGTTCGGCAAGAGGGTGATTTGAACCAGATGATCTGGAAGGTCCCAGAGATGATCTCCTACCTGAGCGACTACTTTGAGCTCGCTGCCGGAGACGTCATCCTTTCTGGAACACCTTCTGGCGTTGGCCCTGTGAACCGTGGCGATGTTATGGTTCTGGCCGTCGACAAACTGGGTAGCATAACGGTCAACGTAACTTAGCAAGTACTACAACAAACCCTCTCCGCGAATTAGGCCAATGCTTTTGTGAACGGATCCCGGATGCCCCATCTAGTCGCTGAATTGATTGCTCCCCATTCCGGCACTGCAAATGCTATCGGTGCTCCCGGCCGATCTTGGTTGAACTACCGTGGGCTCCGCGAGCTTTGCGCAAAGGTCAAAGCGGATCTCTACCAGATCGGAGTAGGTCGTGGAGATCGAGTTGCGATCGTTTTGCCCAACGGCCCAGAGATGGCGACGGCTTTCATATCCGTTGCCCAAGTGGCTACGACGGCACCTCTGAACCCTGCCTACACTTATGAAGAGTACGTATTTTACCTAAAGGACCTGCGGGCTAAGGCACTTCTTGTAAGTGAAAACGAAGACGGACCTGCGGTAAAAGCGGCAACGGACCTCGGCATCGCTATATTGCGGGCGTCTTCCGATAGCTTCCAAAAGGCCGGGCAGTTTTCGATTTTGTCCCGCGACCCAATTGGAGTCGCTGATACCTCTGCGCCGCGTGAAGATGATGTTGCCCTGATACTCCACACTTCGGGAACAACGTCGCGCCCAAAGATCGTCCCTCTGACGCAGGCAAATATCTACGCATCTGCGAGAAATGTGGCTTCGTCTTTGAAACTGACAATCGATGATCGTTGTCTAAGCATCATGCCGCTGTTCCATATCCATGGGCTGATCGCAGCAGTCGCGGCTTCTTTAGGCGCCGGATCGCAAATTAGCTGCGCCCCTGGGTTCAACGCTCTAAGCTTTTTTTCGCAGGTCGCTGAAGTTGATCCGACTTGGTATACGGCAGTTCCGACGATGCACCAAGCTATTCTGACCCGAGCTGCACGAAACCAATCAATCATTGATCAATCGCAGTTACGCTTTCTTCGATCTTCCTCTGCTTCGTTGCCCGCACCAGTTATGGAAGAGTTGGTTGCAACATTTAGTGCGCCCGTCATCGAAGCCTACGGCATGACAGAGGCCGCGCACCAAATGTGTTGCAACCCGCTTCCTCCGCAAAAGCAAAAGCCCGGATCTGTTGGAATAGCTGCAGGACCCGAAGTCAGGATTGCACACGAAACGGAAGATGTGTTGATCGCTTCGCGGGATGTCGGAGAAATCGTTATCAGCGGTCCAAACGTGACACCGGGATACGAAAGCAACCCGCAGGCAAATGCAGACAATTTCTTTGAAGCGGATGGAAAGCTTTGGTTTCGTACCGGTGATCAAGGGTCGTTCGACGAAGAGAATTACCTGCGGCTGACCGGACGCCTTAAAGAGCTGATAAATCGCGGTGGAGAAAAAATCAGCCCGCTCGAAGTCGATGCCGTGCTTCTGAGCCACCCGGACGTTGCTCAGGCAGTTTGTTTTGCCGTCCCACACGAAAAACTGGGCGAGGATATCGCGGCGGCGGTGGTACTGTCCGAGGGCGCGGCGATCGCGGGTACAGAGGTCCGGGATTTTGTCGGCGAACGGCTCGCAAAATTCAAGGTGCCGACATCAGTGGTCATTCTCGAAGAGATTCCAAAAGGCGCGACTGGTAAGATACAACGGATTGGGCTGGCCGCTAAACTGGGGCTGACAAGGGCTTAGACACATGAAAGTTTGCATCTTTGGTGCCGGAGCTATCGGAGGTTACGTTGCCGCGAAGCTTGCGCAGACTGACGTCGACGTCAGTGTCATTGCGCGTGGCGCCCATCTGACTGCAATGCAGGAAAATGGGCTGACTCTCCTTGAGGGTGGGCGGGACCCGATCAACGTGCGGGTACGCGCCTCCGGCGATGCCGCCGATCTTGGCCCACAAGATTATGTCTTCATCACGCTAAAAGCGCACTCTGTTCCAGCGGTTGTAGATACAATGCAGCCCCTGATTGGATCCGCGACAACACTAGTAAGTGGTGTGAACGGGGTGCCTTGGTGGTACTTCCACAAACTGGAAGGTCCCTACGAAGGGAAGAGGTTGCGGTCTGTGGACCCGGGTAACGTGCAATGGAATGGTTTCGGGCCAGATCGGGTTCTAGGATGTGTCGTCTACCCAGCCGCAGAAGTCGCTACTCCGGGAACTATCGATCATGTCGAAGGCAATCGTTTTTCTTTGGGCGAGCCTGATGGTTCCAAATCAGACCGCGCTGCCAAGTTTTCGGCGGCACTATCCGCTGCTGGGTTACGTGCGCCCGTGAGACCAAGAATTAGGGACGAAATTTGGCTAAAGCTATGGGGCAATCTGTCGTTCAACCCGATTTCCGCTCTTACCCACTCAACACTTGATGTATTGTGTACTGATCCAGGTACACGGTCTGTGGCGCGCGGAATGATGCTTGAGGCTCAGGAAATCGCCGAGAAACTTGGGATCAGGTTTCCGGTAGATGTTGAAAAACGTATTGACGGCGGGGCGGCAGTTGGCGCCCACAAGACCTCTATGTGGCAGGACTTGGAGTTGAGCCGACCAATGGAAATTGATGCACTGGTCACTTCGGTGCAGGAATTGGGACAACTGATCGGGATCGCAACACCTACAATCGACACTGTTGCATCACTGATAAAACTGCGGGCAAAAGTCGAGGGTCTTTATTAAGCTTCTGCCAGCGATCATCTGGCCTTGTCAGAAGAACTTTGGTTGAGCAGGGCAGGGGGTGTCCGTCATCGAATGATTTGGAACACGAGCGTTTGATTGGTTTTGGTGGATCAGGCTCGCTGTAGTTTCTATCTACGCCGCGTTCTGATGATGCAGCAAGCGGCGTTTCTGGATTGTCTGGTGTTTGATTTCCTTTCTTCGTCTGAGGATTGTTTCGGCTCGACCGAAATAGACATCGGCGGGTGTCAGATTGCTGATGCTCTCGTGGTATCGGTTGTGGTTGTAGTGATCGATGAAGTTGCCGATGGCCTGTTCGAGCGCTCCTGGCGGATAGTAGTTTTCCAGCAGGACACGGGGTCTTGTCAGAAGAACTTTGCTTGAGGCGGGCAGGGTGGTTGCGTAGCTTTTGCCCATGACCAGACCCACGTCTTTCAAATACTTTAAAACCAGTCCCGAGATCATCCGCTTGGCGGTTATGCTGTACATCCGTTTCCCTCTCTCGCTTCGGAATGTCGAAGATCTGTTGCACGAGCGAGGCATCGACGTGAGCCACGAAACTGTCCGATATTGGTGGAACAGGTTCGGGCCGGTGTTTGCTGCGGAGATCCGAAGAAAGCGTGTGCAGCAACTGCGCGCCTTCTCCAAATGGAAGTGGCACGTTGACGAGGTTTTCGTGAAGGTGAATGGCAAGCGGCATTATCTTTGGCGGGCTGTTGATCACGAAGGTGAGGTGCTGGAAGCCGTTGTCACCAAACTCCGAAACAAAGCTGCAGCACTGAAATTCCTTAAGAAATTGATGAAGCGACACGGTTGCGCCGAAGAGATTGTCACAGATCGCTTCGCTTCCTACAAGGCTGCGCTCAGAGAAATGGGCGCGCTTGAAAAACAAAGGACGGGCAGGTGGCTCAACAACCGCGTCGAGAATTCGCACCTGCCGTTTCGACGACGCGAACGCGCGATGCAACGATTCAGGCGCATGCGAAGTTTGCAGAAATTCGCCTCCGTCCATTCCTCGGTCCACAACCACTTCAACCAGGAAAGATCGCTCACCAGCCGGGACACCTTCAAGCTGACACGCGCCGCCGCTCTTAGCGAGTGGCGTCAGCTTTGTTCCGGATAGGTTCGCGGTTTCCGCAGCAAACTGAGACTGGTTCGAATTAGTCTGACAGCACCTTTCGGGCTCGAACGAACTATACTGAGGTGCGCAACGCTGTTCTTCGATTGCGCAAACAGTGGCGCGCGGACCGGGTCTTGATCGAGTCCTCGGCGATGGGTATCCACCTTTTGGATGAATTGAAACGCACCGCTGCAGGTGTTTACATGCCCGTCAACGTGGTCACCGACAAACTGGACCGTTTCATCCCACAGACCGACTGGATAAAATCTGGTAAGTTAGTCATCCCTACGGACAAGCCCTGGTTTGATGAGTTCCGTAGGGAACTGCTGGCGTTTCCGGATGCTGTCAAAGATGATCAGGTAGATGCCCTGACCCAGTTCGCTGAATACATGCGTCGAAGGCAAGGGACGTATCTCGATACAGATCCTTACACCGGCCGCCGCCAAGGCAACTATCGACCCGAACGACCAAGAAGGGAAGATCGCATGCGGTTCTGACGCCAGCGAGGGCGTTTTCCAGCGACCTTGGGCTGGATATCAAGTCTTCGACCTCGAACGTCTGCGATGGAGCGCAAAGCTGCCGTTAGGGCCAACTGCAGCGAAGGTCCGCTCGAGCCCATTGTTGACGTTCGGAGGGTAAATTTCCTCGGTCAAGTAGCGCGATGAGAACGCACTCACTGCGTGAACCCACACATCACAAGTGGGGTCAAAATCGGAAGCTAGCTTTCAACATTCGCGGCAAAATCTGTATGATCGCTAGACCATCTGATTGCCCAGAACACATTCGCCAATTGGCGCAAGTATCAAGCTCCGCGCATTCGAAGGCTATGGGTGAGCTTGCGATCTTCCTTTGAATAATGCTTGCAATGGTGCTTCGTTTGGATCGCACTGATTTTGTCGCTCTGCAAAAATCCTTGCGAAACAAGTGTTAGAGTGGTCAGACTTACATAGTCACAAAGAGGAAAAGCCGTACCGAGACCGGTGAAATAAGAAGATGCCACAATTAAGCGTGGCCGCCCTCACAGGTGACATGACAGTTCCCGGCTCAAAGCTGGAAGCTGGATAGTTATGGGAGGAAAGACTTTGAAAAAATTGACAAACACACTTGCTGGCTCACTGATCGCATTCGCCGCTTCCATGGGTGCTGCGCAAGCCGACAAGCTGACATTCTACTGTTCGGCGCAGGAAGACTGGTGCCAGCTGATGGCGCGCAGTTTCGAGGACGCCACCGGCATTGACGTGAACATGACTCGCAAATCCTCTGGCGAGACTTTTGCGCAAATCCGTGCGGAAAGCTCAAACCCAAAAGGAGATGTCTGGTGGGGCGGCACTGGTGACCCGCACCTTCAAGCCGCCGAAGAAGGTTTAACTATGGAATATGTCTCGCCCATGCGTGACCAGTTGCATGACTGGGCAATTTCACAGGCCGAAAGTGCTGGCAACAAGACCATCGGTATCTATTCGGGTGCGTTGGGCTATGGCTACAACTCTGACCTCCTGGCGGCCAACAACCTGCCTGAACCCGCCTGCTGGAAGGACCTGCTCAAGCCTGAGTATAAAGGGCACGTTCAGATGGCGAACCCGAATTCGTCCGGAACTGCCTACACGACGCTGGCGTCGATGGTGCAGATCTTTGGCGAGGACGAGGGCTTTGAGTTCATGAAAGGCCTTCACGCCAACATAAATCAGTACACCAAATCCGGTTCGGCGCCCATCAAGGCCGCGGGTCGTGGCGAGAACACGATAGGCATTGTCTTCATGCATGACGCTGTCAAGCAGGCGGTATCGGGCTTCCCTGTAAAGGTTGTCGCCCCGTGCGAAGGCACTGGTTACGAGATCGGTTCGATGTCGATCATTGAAGGCGCTCGCAACGAAGAAGAAGCCAAAAAGTTCTACGACTGGGCGTTGAGCGCCGAAGCGCAAAACCTCGCGCTTGAAGTCAATGCCTTCCAGGTTCCGTCCAACAAGGGTGCGCAAACATCTGAAAGCGCCCCGGATATGAGCCAGATCAAGCTGATTGACTACGACTTCAAAAAGTACGGCTCCTCTGATGAACGTAAGCGTCTGCTGCAAAAGTGGGACGAAGACGTTTCGGTTCTGCCGCAGTAAGTGACTGACACTGCGAAAACCAGGACCCACCCGGTATTGATCTTCTGGATCATTGTCGGGTGGGTCGGCTACGTCCTGCTGCCATGGTACATGGTTGAGGATGGCCTTTGGTCATTTGAATGGCTCTTTAACGGCTATCCGTATGACGAAGATTTTGCGCCCGCTCTATTTCTGATCGGGCAGGGTGAAAAGCTCTGGCTTGCACCCTTGCTGATACCGCTGGCATTGCCAATTCTGGTGCTTGGGAAACCTAAATCTGATCCGATCTACGCTAAGATCCTGATACTTGCGGGTGCACTGGGCTTCGGCTGGCTGATTGCGCAAGGCTTCGGGATCGGCATTCGCGGCTTCAACTTCGACTGGCTCAAGGCCCTGTTTGGCGCGCCAAAAATCCGACAGTTCGGCATGGGGTATGGCGCGATGTTCTGTGCGTCGGCCTTCCTGTTCCTGCTCACGCAGGGCATCGCGGCGCGCGGTGCAGTCAACGGCGATGTGTTTGTCGTCAGCGCCATCGGCGGTGTCATTACAATTGTCACCGCCTTCGTGTTCTTTCCAATTGCCAACATGCTGTTTTCGGCCTTTGTGACCGAAGACGGCGCCTATTCGGTATCTGTTTTTGCCTCGAAGTTCTTTGATGATCGTCTCTGGGGATTGGGGTGTTTTTGGGGTGCGAAATGCGGCGCCGCGTGGAACTCCCTCTTTTTGGCCATTCTCGTCGGCCTGATCACCACGGTTCTGGGACTTTGTTTTGCGCTTGTGGTCACCAGGTCAGGGTTTCGGTTCAAGCGTGGGATGCGCGCGCTGACTGTTTTGCCAATAATCACGCCTCCCTTCGTAATCGGGCTGGCCTTGATCCTACTCTTCGGTTTGTCCGGGTCGGTCACAGTCTTTTTCGCTGATCTTTTTGGCGTGCAACCGTCGCGGTGGCTCTATGGAATGCCGGGCGTCCTGATCGCCCAGACGCTGGCCTTCACTCCCATCGCATTTCTGGTGCTGATTGGTGTTGTCGAAGGCGTGTCGCCGTCGATGGAGGAAGCCGCCCAAACGCTGCGCGCCAATAGGTGGCAAACCTTCCGAACGGTGTCGCTGCCCCTGATGAGACCCGGTCTGGCGAATGCATTTCTGCTCGGCTTCATCGAAAGCATGGCCGACTTCGGCAACCCGCTTGTTCTAGGCGGTAATTTTGACGTTCTGTCGACCGAGATATTCTTTGCCATCGTCGGCGCGCAATATGATCAGGGTCGGGCCGCCGTGCTGGCCATGGTACTGCTCTTCTTCACGCTGTCTGCTTTTTACGCACAGCGCGCCTGGCTCGGTACGAAAAGCTACACCACCGTTTCCGGCAAGGGGGACGCCGGGGTGCATCCGCTGATGCCCAATGGGCTGGCAATACCCGTGCTGGCCATCGCGACCATCTGGGCGCTGTTTACAGCGGTTGTGTACGGCATGATCATTTACGGCAGCGTCGTTGAGCTTTGGGGTGTCAACAACACGCTCACCTTCAAACACTATTTCACCGCCTTCTCAGTTCGCTTTGAAGAGGAAGGTATCCGCTGGACGGGTGCCGCATGGGACAGTTTCTGGACCACCATCAGCATTGCGGCCATAGCGGCTCCGCTGACGGCAGCTGTAGGACTGGTGACCGCCTACTTGCTCACGCGCCAAAATTTCTCCGGAAAAAACGCCTTCGAATTCGGAACGATGCTGTCCTTCGCCATTCCCGGTACCGTCATCGGGGTCAGCTACATCCTGGCTTTCAACGTTCCCCCGATTGAAATCACAGGCACTGGTGTGATCCTCGTGATCAGCTTCATTTTCCGCAACATGCCCGTCGGCGTGCGTGCGGGCATTGCATCCATGTCGCAACTGGACAGGTCGCTTGATGAATCCTCGCTGACTCTGGGTGCAAACTCGTGGCAGACGTTCCGACGCGTGATCCTGCCCCTGCTCAAGCCCGCCATCCTAGCGGCACTCGTCTACAGTTTTGTCCGCGCGATGACCGCGATCTCGGCAGTCATTTTTCTGGTATCGGCCGAATACGACATGGCGACCAGCTACATCATCGGGCGCGTCGAGAACAATGACTACGGCCTTGCCATCGCCTATTCCACCACGCTGATCTTCGTGATGCTGGCATCTGTAGGGCTTTTGCAATTCCTCGTGGGCCGCGTGCAGATCGGACGGCGCACCCAGATCGGAGCGGAAAGAACGACATGACGGATACCAACATTGCTAGTAAAGCCGCGCCGGTTCGGTTCGAAGGAGTGTCAAAAGTATTTGGCAAAGATGTCGTGGCCGTCGACAACATCGACCTGCATGTGGAAGCAGGTAAACTGGTGACGCTGCTGGGACCATCGGGCTGCGGCAAAACAACGACGCTGCGCATGATTGCCGGTCTGGAGATGGCCAGCTCGGGCAGGATCGTGATTGGCGATCGCGACGTGACCAAGCTGCCCGCGACCGATCGCGATGTGTCTATGGTGTTTCAGTCTTACGCCCTGTTCCCACATATGAGCGTGCTGGAAAACGTGATGTACGGTTTGACATTCTCCGGCTTTGCTAAGAGCGAGGCCAGATCGCGCGCGCTCAAAGGGTTGGAACTGGTGGGCCTCAAGGGCTTCGACAACCGTTTGCCTAGCGAGCTGTCAGGAGGCCAGCAACAACGTGTCGCAGTCGCCCGCGCGCTGGTGCTGGAACCGCAGGTGCTGCTCTTTGACGAACCCCTTTCGAACCTCGATGCCAAACTGCGCCGACAGGTGCGCGAAGACATTCGCTCCATTCAGCGGGACCTCGGACTGACGGTTGTCTATGTAACCCATGATCAGGAGGAAGCGCTTGCCGTGTCCGACGAGATCGTCGTCATGCGTAACGCCGTCATCGCCCAGATCGGCACACCACGGCAACTCTATGACGCACCAATCGACCGCTTCGTGGCTGACTTCATCGGTGAAGCGAACCTGATCGAGTGCAAAGTCGTCGAATTCGATGGCGATCAGGCGACAATCGACATCGAAGGTCACCGCCACAGCTTGCCCTCTCGCGATTTGCCCGTGGGTCCGGCAACGCTGGCGGTGCGTCCGTCCCGCATCCTGATCGGATACGAAACCGGCATCCCGGCAAAAGTCTCCAAAGCTACCTATGTCGGCGTGCGCATGGAATATACGCTGACCGGCGCATTCGGACAGGTGTTTGCCGTGCAGGACGACGTGGATGATCCGTTGCAACCGGGCGCTGACGTCAAAATGGCCTTTGCAGACCGGGGACCGGTTTTGCTGCCTAAGGGCTGACATTGCCGAAACTCGTTATCATTTCGCACCCGGAAGTGGTCGTGAACCCAGAGATCGCAATCACCAACTGGGAACTGAGTGAGGTGGGCCGCACCCGGGCCGAAGCATTTGCAAATGCGCCGATCATGGCCTCGGTCAGCGCCATCTGGTCCAGCACCGAACGCAAGGCAGAACAGACAGCTGCGATCCTGGCCAAACCGCACGGCCTTGAGGTGAAGGTAAACCCGGCGCTGGGCGAAAATGACCGCAGTGCCACCGGTTTCTTGCCACCGCACCAGTTCGAAGCCGCCGCCGATGCATTCTTCGCTGCACCCGACGTGAGCTTTCGCGGCTGGGAAACCGCGACAGATGCTCAGGCCCGGATTGTCGGGGCAGTCACGTCAATCATGGACGCGCACGATGGTGGTGATCTTGCCATCGTAACCCACGGCGCGGTTGGGACGCTGCTGTGGTGTCATCTCTCCGGGGTGCGGATTGATCGCCAGCACGACCAGCCTGGGCAGGGGCATTTCTGGAGCGCTGATTTGGACACGCTGTGCTGCAACCCCGGCTGGCGGGCTATCGCCTGACGCAAATCAGACGTGCCACGCCTTCTCGCAAATTGCTTTGAGATCATCAAAGATCTTTGGCGTACCGGCAATGACACGGCCACCATCGCGGATCATTTCATTCGCGTCCTGTTCTTCGACGACGCCGCCCGCCTCTGTGATCAACAGCTGACCGGCAAGACAGTCCCACGCGTTCATATGCTCTTCGACGTACCCCAACAGCCGGCCTGCTGCGACATAGGCAAGCGACAGCGCGCCGCTTGCATTGCGATGATACATGGCCCCGCGTTCGATGATGGCTGAAATGATTGGTATCACCTTTGCCGCTTCGATGCGGTTCGAATATCCGACCGAGACGGTCCCGCTTGCCATATCGACGCCTGATGCGACCTGCATTGGCTGCCCGTTGAGCGTTGCTCCCGCCCCCCGCATGGCGACATAGGTCTCAGCCACGTTCGGCTCGTGAATGACACCGATTTGTGTTTGTCCCTCTGAAACAACCGCCAGGACGATCGTCCACGCCGGAATGCCGTTTACGAAGTTCGTGGTGCCGTCAATTGGGTCTATTACCCAGTCAAACCCGCTGGACCCTGATTTCGCAGCGTGCTCCTCTCCGAAGATTGCGTCATCGGGATAGGCCTCGGCTATTTTTTCGCGAACATACGTCTCGACATTCCGGTCGGCTTCGCTGACCCAATCCTGAGCACCCTTTGCATCCACCACCAGAGTGTCTCTATTGCAAAAATATTTTATAGCCAATGCACCTGCTTCTTCAGCCAATTTGGTGGCGAACATACTTCGATCAGAGATGCTATGCACTCGACCCTCCTGCCGTTAAATTCTGTTTCTGATTATGAACAATAGGCGGTGCCGGGGGTCAGCACCACTAAGCAACATTGAAACCCGTTTCGTCGGTTTCTTCAGATACATATTACGACAACGAAATGAAGCCCCAAACTAATCGTGGACAGCGGACCTATGCATTTGATGTCTCTTACGTGAAGGCCCGCTTTGAGCGCGTTGTAGCCCAAAGCCGATTAATTTCCGACGGTACAGCTTAAGCCCATAAAACCTTTGACCGACCATAAATCTAGCGACGGTCTTGTCAGAAGAACTTTGCTTGAGCGGGGCAGGATCTTGTCAGAAGAACTTGGGTTGAGCGGGGCAGTGGTGTTGCATAGCTTTTGTCCATGACCAGACCTGCCTCTTTCAAGTACTTCAAAACCAGCCCAGAGATCATCCGCCTTGCGGTGATGCTGTACATCCGTTTCCCGCTCTCGCTTCGAAATGTCGAAGACTTGTTGCACGAGCGAGGCATCGACGTGAGCCACGAAACTGTACGATATTGGTGGAACAGGTTTGGCCCTATTCTTGCTGCTGAGATTCGAAGAAAGCGTGTCCAGCACCTGCGCGCGTTCTCCAAATGGAAGTGGCACGTGGACGAGGTTTTCGTGAAGGTGAATGGCAAGAGACACTACCTCTGGCGGGCCGTTGATCATGAAGGCGAGGTGCTGGAAGCCATTGTCACCAAACGCCGAAACAAAGCTGCGGCACTGAAATTCCTCACGAAATTGATGAAGCGGCACGGTTGCGCCGAAGAGATCGTCACAGATCGCTTCGCCTCATACAGAGCCGCGCTCAGAGAGCTGGGCGCGCTCGAAAAACAACAGACGGGAAGGTGGCTCAACAACCGCGTTGAGAATTCGCACCTGCCGTTCCGACGAAGAGAACGCGCCATGCAACGGTTCAGGCGTATGCGAAGTCTACAGAAATTCGCCTCCGTCCATTCCTCTGTCTACAACCACTTCAACCAGGAAAGATCGCTAGCCAGTCGAGACACCTTCAAGCTGACCCGCGCCGCCGCTCTTAGCGAGTGGCGTCAACTTTGTTCCGGATAGGTTTGCGGTTTCCGCAGCAAACTGAGACTGGTTCGAATTTGTCTGACAGCACCGGGCGTATAGCCTTAGATTGGAGGCACGGCACGCACGGCGACCAACTGTCTGGCCGCCACCCTTTCACGATGTATCATATACAGCCCCG